>JACIWP010000267.1 GCA_014360855.1 Anaerolineae bacterium | reverse complement strand
GGTGCCTCCGCCTCTTCCGCGGGCAGTTCCTCCGTGGGCAGGAAGATCGGGGGCGGTGCCGCTTCGGCCGGCGGCGCGAGCTCCTCTACCCAGGCAGGGGCCTCTTCGGGCGGCGCAGGGATGGCTTCTTCCCGCGGCGGTTCCTCGAGCGCCTCAATTTCCTCCGGCTCCTCCGGGACCGGTGAGACCTGCGGTTTGGCTTCGGGGCGTGCCGGCGCGGGGACGCGGAAGCCGGCCGGCAGTACGCCCACCGGCGGGAGCACCGGTTCTTTCGGCGGGAGCGGCGATTGTTCGCCCAGCAGTTGGGCCGCGCGGCGGTTCTCCGGGTCCATGGCTTCCGCCATGCGGAGCAGGCGCTCGCCGGCCTCGGGCTGGTCGCCGCGGCTCCAGATGGTGCCCAGGATGAGGGCGGCCGGCAGACAGTTGGGGAGGATTTCCAGGATATCCTGGCAGACTGCGGCGGCTTCCACCCGCCGGTCCATGCGCCACAGCGACGTCGCCAGGCCCACATGTACATGATAATAGTCGGGGTGTTTGTCGAGGGCGGATTGAAATTCCTCGACAGCCAGATGATAAAGCCCGCCCCGCAGGTAGATGCGGCCCAAGGCCGGCCCGTTCAGCTTGACGCGCAGTTCCTTCACCCCGCGCACCTGGGCATACAGCCGCTGAAGCTCTGCCCGCAGGTCCGGGTTCGTGGGGTCCACCTCAAAGGCGCGTTCCAGGTACCACAGGCCCAGTTCGGGCAGTTCGTCTTGCTGATAAGCCTCGGCCATCCCCACCCAGGCCATGAGGTTTTCCGGGTCTGCGCTGAGGACGCGCTGGAACATCTCGATGGCCTCGCGGGTACTGCCGCTTTCCAGGCATGCCTCGCCCAGCAGGAGGTAGGTGTCCAGGTGTTTGGGGAAGTAGTAGAGCACATGCCGGGCGGTGTTGATGGCCTCGGTGTAGGCCTGGCGCTGGATGAGCGAGCGGATTTCATCGCCGAACTCACGTAAGGTTCGCTGGGACATCCCGAGCTCCTTATGACGGATTGCCGGCGCGCCGGCGGCGCGCGACCTGTAGACCAAGCGCTACCCTAATTATGCAGGGTTTCGGGGGAAAAGTCAACCGCACGGAGAAATTGAAACATAAAAAATGCGCCGGCTGTCCGGACAGCCGGCGTATAGTGTGCCCCCGACTGGACTCGAACCAGCACGCCCTTCCGGGCACAGGCCCTCAACCTGCCGTGTATACCAATTCCACCACGGGGGCAACACTCGGTGCTATTATACTCCTGGCCGGCGATCTTGTCAACTACTGCGCTCCTGTGCTATAATGTGTGCACTGCCCCTGTAGCTCAGAGGATAGAGCAGCGGTTTCCTAAACCGCGTGTCGGGGGTTCGACTCCCTCCAGGGGCGCCTGATACAACGTCTACATCCTGATCCCCTAATATAAGTATACCCTGTCCCCTTCAGGGCCTCTGTTTGGCCTGACAACCCTTTTGACAGCACAGTCCCCGCCCCATGGGCCTCATGTGACGAAGAAGGGCTCCCCGCGCTCGCGCAGGCTGACGTAATGGGGCCGGCCAATGATGAGATGGTCCAGCACCTCGATGTCGAGGAGCTTGCCGGCCTCCACCACCTGACGCGTCAGCGCGATGTCCTCGCGCGACGGCGTGGGATCGCCAGAGGGATGATTATGGGCGATGAGGATGGCGGCACAGTTGGCCCGGATGGCCTCGCGGAACAGCTCCCCCACCCGCACCATGCTGGCGTTGAGGGAGCCCCGATACACCGTGGGCATATCCAGCACGCGGTGCTTGGTGTCCATCAGCAAGACCTTCAGGCATTCCTGTTCCAGGGTTTGCATTTCGGGCATGAGGAGGTTGGCGGCATCCGCCGGCGAGAGGATTTGCGGGCGCTCCAGCGGGGATTCGACCTGCAGACGCCGGCCCAGCTCCAGCGCCGCCTTGAGCTGGGCAACCTTGGCCAGGCTGAGACCGTTCTCCCCGCACAACTCATGGAAGCCGGCCTGCGCAAGCCCCGTCAGACCCCGATATTTCCGGAGCAGGTGCATGGCCAGGTCTACCGCGCTGACCCCCGGCGCGCCGACCCGCAGGATGATGGCCAGCAGTTCGGCTGTGGAGAGGGAGCGCTCGCCGTACTGGGCCAGGCGTTCACGGGGGCGTTCCGTCGGGGGCATCTCGCGAATCGTGGTGTGATACGTGGGCCGGCCGGCATCTTCCTGCATCGTCGCTCTCCCCAATTCGCAGTAGAGACGGATGAGACGGCATCGGCCCGAGTATAGCAACGCGCAACAGGCGTGTCAAGAGGGTGCCGGGGACGGAAACAGCCGGCCCCACTCTGCCCCATTCCATACGGTTATGAAAAAACCCATCCCCCGAGGCCGGGGGATGGGTGGTCGCGTGTTCGAGCAAACGCTCAGCGCGCGTCCGGCTGGCCGAGCTGAATGGTGCGGGAGAACTCGCTCGTGAAGCGGGAGTCGGTGGTCAGCTCGATGTATTCCGCCTTCTGGGCGATGGCAACGGCCTTCTGCCGGCGCTTCACCGACAGGAGCGCCTGCTTGGCGCCGATGCCGGCGGCATTGCCCACCTGCACGAAGCGCTGGCGCGGGATGGCCGGCAGCATGCCGATGGTGATGGCGCTCTCCAGGTCAATGTAGGTGCCAAAGGCGCCGGCGATGACAAAGCGCGTGATGTCCTGCTCGGTCAGGCCGGCGGTTTGCAGGAGCAGGTCCAGGCCGGCGCGCATGGCCCCTTTGGCAAGTTGAATCTCACTGATATCTCCCCGCGAGACCGTGATATCCTCGTGAATGCCGCTCTCCTCCGCCGGCACCAGCACATACTCATACCCGCGGCCGTCGTTGGACGGGCGCACGCGCGGCGCCTCGGACATGGCGCCGCGGCGGTTCAGGATGCCGCGCTTGAACAGCTCGGCGATGACGTCCAGGATGCCGGAGCCGCAGATGCCCACCGCCGGCTGGTTATCAATGGTGCGCACGCGCAGTTCGCCGTCCTCTTCCAGGCGCACCGCCTCGATGGCGCCCGGGGCAGCGCGCATGCCGTACTTGATATGTGCGCCCTCGAACGCCGGCCCGGAAGCGGTCGAGCAGGTCAACAGCCGGCCGCGCGCCGACATGCCGATCTCGGTGTTCGTGCCGATATCCATGCCCACCCAGACCTCATCCTCGGGGGCTTCGCCGATGCCCGTGGCCAACAGCATAGCGACATGGTCGGCGCCGACAAAGCCGGCGATATTGGGCAAAAGATGCACATAGGCGCCGGGCGCGAAGTGGAAGCCGATATCGCGCGCCTTGACGTCGAGCGCCATGTTCTCCGCCGGCACATAGGGCGCGGTGCCCAACTGATGCACCGGCAGGCCCAGGAAGAGGTGATGCATGGCTGTGTTGCCGACGATGACCGACTCCACGATCTGGTCAATGCCGGCGCCGATCTCCTTGCACATGTCCTTCGCCAGGTCCTCGATGCCCTGGACGATGGCCAGCCGCAGGGTCTCCGCTTTCTCCGGCCCTTCCATGGCATAGGTGATGCGGGCCATCACATCCTCACCGTAGGAAATCTGAGGGTTCATGATGCCCTTGGCCTGGAGCGTCTCGCCGGTCTCCATGTTCACCAGATAGCCGGCGACCTTGGTGGTACCCAGGTCCACGGCCAGACCAAGCGGGATCTGCGCCGGCGGCAGGACGGCGATGACCTCATGGCCATCCGCTGTCTGGCGGAGCACCACCTTCACATCCCAATGATGCTGGCGCACCACATGGGAGAGTTGGCGCAGGAGGGTGAAATCAATGCGCCCGTCCAGGTCCGGGCACTGCGCCCGACAGACGTCGCGCAGGCGCTGGGCATCGGAGCGCAGGTCCTCCAGGGTGGCCGGCGGGATGTTCAGCCGCACCACCTTGACAGCCGGCTCGAACTCCACCTCATATTCCTTGCCCTCCACCTGGGTGCGCTGGGTGGTGGTCATCGAGGACGGCGGGATGTACAGCTTGATATCAGACAGCGGCTTGGCCTGA
>JACIWP010000266.1 GCA_014360855.1 Anaerolineae bacterium | reverse complement strand
AAAGTCAAAAAGGATTTTCGCTGTATATCGTGAAATAAGGGGTAAACTTTCATACCCTTCTTTGTCCGCGGCGAGGCCGGCCCCCATCCACAAGGGCCAGCTTGACAGTCCACAGCAATGCGCTATCTTATGAGGCGTGACCCTGCGCGAAAAGGAGGTATATACCCACCATGTGGCTGGTCGGAGACGTGGGCGGAACCAAAACATCCCTGGCGATCGTAGATCCATCCGCCGGCCCGCGCCGCTGGGTGCGCGCCGCCACCCTGCCCAGCCGGGATTTCCCCGACCTGGTCAGCCTAGTGCGGGCGTTCCTTGCCCAGGGGAGCGAACGCATCGAACGCGCCTGCTTCGGCGTCGCCGGCCCTGTGCGCGCCGGCCGCGTGCATCTCACAAATCTGAACTGGCTCCTCGACGAACAGGAGCTGGCACGCTCCTTGCAGATCACAGAGGCGGTCCTCATTAACGACCTGGAGGCCATCGCCACCGCTGTCCCACACCTTCTGCCCGATGAACTGCACACGCTGAACGCCGGCCAGCCAGTGCAGCGCTCCGCCATCGCTGTCATCGCTCCCGGCACGGGCCTGGGAGAAGCCTTCCTGACCTGGGACGGCACGCGCTACCGCGCCCATCCATCGGAAGGCGGCCATACCGATTTCGCGCCGCGAGACGCGCTGGAGCTGGAGCTTCTGCGCTTCCTGCTGGAGCGCTTCGACCATGTGAGCTATGAGCGGCTGTGTTCCGGCCAAGGGATGCCCAATATCTATGCCTTTTTGAAGGAGACCGGCCGCGCGGAGGAGCCGGCATGGCTGACCGACCGACTCGCCAGCGCGTCCGACCCCACCCCCATCATCGTGGAGGCCGCGCTGGGAGCAGACCCTCCGCCGATTTGCCAGAAAGCCCTGGAGCTTTTCGTCTCGATACTGGGCGCCGAGGCCGGCAACCTGGCCCTGAAGACCCTCGCCCTGGGCGGCGTGTACGTCGCCGGCGGCATCCCCCCGCGCATCCTGCCCAAGCTGGACGACGGCACTTTCTTGCGCGCCTTCCAGGCCAAGGGCCGGCTCTCGGACATTATGGCCGGCATCCCGGTGCACGTGGTGCTCCAGCCGCAGGCGCCTCTCATCGGCGCCGCATACCGGTTAATGTGACCCCGCCACGCTGTGGACAGCAGGAGGAAACCCGGGAGAAACCGGAACGAGCGGGAATTATTGTTCGTACGCCTCGTCCAGCGCGTGCCCGGCGGCCTTCAGCAGATTGCGCTTCACCCGCGGGTTCAGCGCCTCCAACTGCCGCAGAATGCCGGCCAGGTGTGCGCGCCGCGTATCCTGGCCGCGGGCACAGGTGCTGAGCCGGAACGGAAGCCCCAGTGCCTGAACAAAGGCCGCGATATCCCGCTCCTCCAGCAAATAGAGGGGGCGAATGAGGACAATTTCCCCGCCGAACATCTCCAGCACCGGCGCCATGGTCTCACACTTGCCATGGTACACCAGGTTGAGAAGCGTGGTAACCGCCGCGTCATCGGCATGGTGCGCCAGGGCGACGCGCCGGCACCCCAGCTCCTTCGCCGCAAAGAAGAGCGCCTTGCGCCGGCGCCACGCGCAGTGGAAGCAAGGACCCATCCTCGCCCGCGCCGGCTGGCCAGAGGGCGGTTCCATGGGCACAATGCGGTAGGGAATGCCTAACTGCCGAAACCATGTTTCCAGGCCGGCCGTGTCCGCCTGCCCCTCACAGCCGGCGACCCCAGCAGAGGTCACATGCACCGCCGCCAGCTCCAGACGAGGAAGCCCCTGCCACCGGCGCAGAAGCTCCAGCAGGGCCGCGCTGTCCTTGCCGCCCGATACGGCCACCGCGATGCGCTCGCCCGGCGCGAACAACTGATACAGCCGGTTGGCCCTGGCGACGCCTTTCAGGAGATAAAAGGCCAGGCGGTTCGCGTCCTGCCGGCCGGCATCGTCCCCCATATGCTCGCATCCCCCTCCGGTAATCGCTCGCGCCAGGTATAATAAAATGGCGCATGGCCGGCGTCAAATCGGTGCCAAATCCGGTTGCCCTCCGCCCGCGCCTGTGCTATACTTGGTGCACAGGCAAACAGCCGCGAAGGAGCAGTACCCCATGCTCATCACACACGGCACGCTGATCACTATGGACCCCGGGCAGCCGCTGATCGCGGACGGCGCCCTGCGCATCGCCGGCGACCGCATCGCCGAGATCGGGAACAGCGCAGAACTAGCGGCGCGCTACCCGCACGACGAGGTGCTGGACGCCGGCGGCAGGCTGGTCCTCCCCGGCTTCATCTGTGCCCACACCCATTTCTACGGCGCGCTCTCGCGCGGCATCCCGCCGCGCGGCATCGAGCCGCCGGCGGACCTGCGCGCCAGGTTGGAGAACCTGTGGTGGCGGCTGGATAAGGCCCTGCGGCCCGAGGACATCCGCTCCAGCGTGGAGGTCTGTCTGGTTGACGCTATCCGCCACGGCACCACCACGCTGATTGACCATCATGCCTCGCCGCGCTTCATTGACGGCATCCTCGACCTGATCGCGGAGGTAACCAGCCAGGCCGGCGTGCGCGCCTGCCTGTGCTATGAGGTCTCCGACCGGGACGGCCCCGAGGCCGCCGCGGCCGGCATCCGCGAGAACGCCCGCTTCATCCGCCGCTGTCAGACGAATCCCTCTCCCCTGCTGGCCGGCCTGATGGGACTGCACGCCTCCTTCACCCTTTCGGACAAAACCCTGCAGGAAGCGGTCGAGACCGCGCGCGGGCTGGGCGCCGGCTGTCATATCCACGCCGCCGAGGGGAAGGTGGATGTCTCCGAGACCCTGCGCCGCACCGGCAAACGCGTGCTGGAACGCCTGCAGGCCGCCGGCGTGTTAGGCCCCAAAACCATCGCCGCGCACTGCGTCCATATTGACGATTTTGAGGTGGACATCCTGCGGGAAACCCACACCATGGTGGCGCACAATCCCCGCTCCAACATGAACAATGCGGTCGGGACGGCGCGCGTCCCGCGCTTGCGGCGCGCCGGCATCGTGGTCGGGCTGGGGAACGACGGCTTCTCCAACAACATGCTGGCAGAGATGCAGGCCGCCTTCCTGGTGCATAAGCTGGCGGCGCTGGACCCGCGCCTCATGCCGGCAGAAGAAGTGCTGGACATTGCCTTCGCCGGCGGTCGCGCCATCGCCGGCACCCTCTTCCCTGCCCCGCTGGGAATCCTCCAACCCAACGCGTTCGCGGATGTGATCCTCGTCGAATATCATCCGCGCACGCCGCTGACGGCGGACAATTTCGCCTGGCACCTCATCTTCGGGCAGGATGACATGCAGGTGCATACGACCATCGTCGGCGGGAGGGTGCTGATGCGCGCCGGCGAGCTCCTCACCCTGGACGAAGAACGCATTGCCGCCCAGGCGCGCGAGCGCGCCGCCAAACTCTGGGCTCGATATTAGCGGTAGGGAGGCAAACACAGATGCCGCGGTCCTCATCCTTGTGGAAAAGAGTGAGCGGGCCGGCCAAAATCGGCCTGGCCTTCGGCTTGCTGGGAGCGGTTCTGGCCGCCATCGGCATGTTCCGGGGCTTCGCCCCATTCACCCTGCGCGCCTTCCTGACAGCAGTGCTGATCTCCGGGGTGAGCTGGGGGCTGGTGAGCTGGGCCATCGCCGCGGCCGTCGTTGAAGTGGAAGCGGACACCCATTCAGATGAAGGGCCGGCCCACACCCCAGACCAGCGCTGAAGCCCGCTGGCCCCGTCCCTTCCGGCCGGAGATACTGCGCCTTTCCTCAATCAAAGGAGACCGAGAAAATGGCTGACCTCAGCGTCCATTTCCTGGGAATGACCTTCCGCAACCCGGTGCTCCCTGCCGCCGGCCCCCCAGGCTGGAACGGCGAGGCCCTGCGCCGATGCGCGGAGGGCGGCGCCGGCGCCCTGGTCACCAAGACCATCTCCGACACCGCCGCACAGGTGCCCCATCCCAATATGGCCCAGGTCCCCGGCGGCTTCCTCAACACCGAACTCTGGTCGGAGCTTCCTCCCGAGCAGTGGTTCGAAAAGGAACTGCCCCTCGCCCGGGAGCTGGGACTGCCCC
>JACIWP010000265.1 GCA_014360855.1 Anaerolineae bacterium | reverse complement strand
CTGTCCCGCCTGTTCCTGCTGACCATTATCCCGCTGGTCTGTGCGGCGGCCGCCGGCCTGGCCCGGCCGGCGGTGCCGGCGCCGGCCGTCCCCCTACCGGAACCCGACCCGCGCATCTGGCCCCTCTACGGCATCAACCTCTCTCCCTGGCACCTTTCCGAAGCGGAATGGAATGCCCAGCTTGAGGAAATTGCGCGCATCCTGCCGGGCGGCTGGGTGCGGATCCGCTTCCGCTGGGCGGAGCTGGAGCCGGCGCCCGGCCAGTTCGATTGGGCATCTGCCGACCGCGTTGTGAACGCCCTGCGCGGCCGGCACCTGCGCTTGCTGGCCGTGCTGGAGACCAGCCCCGCCTGGGCACGGAGCGAACAGGACCAAGACAATCCCTATGCCCCACCCCGCGAGCGCCGGGACTTCGGCGCGTTCGCCGCGGCCTTCGCCGGCCGCTACGGCGATGTGGTCGACGCCTATCAGATATGGGATGAACCCAACATTGCCCCGCACTGGGGCAACCGCTACGTGAACGCCGGCGAATATACCGACCTCTTGCGCGAGGCCGCCGTACAGATTCGCCCGGCGGACCCCGACGCGCTCATCCTGGCCGGCGGGCTGGCCCCGAACATTGAGCCCGGCGGCCTGAACCAAAGCGACATCATCTTCCTGCGAGAGATGTACGCCGCCGGCGCGGCGGAATGGTTCGACGCGCTGGCCGCCAAGCCCTACGGCCTGCGCGCCGGCCCCACCGACCCGCCCGACCCCGGCCAGCTCAATTTCCAGCGCGCCGCCCTCCTGCGCCAGGTGATGGTGAAGGCCGGCGACGGCGCCACCCCCATCTGGGGCGTGGAATTTGGCTGGAACAGCCTGCCGGCGGGCTGGCAGGGAGCCCCATCCCCCTGGGGCACCACCGATGAGGAAACACAGGCTCGCTGGACGCGGGAAGCCGCCGGCCTCGCCCGCCGCTCCTGGCCCTGGATGGGACCACTCCTCTGGGCGGAGTGGCAGCCGGATGTCCCTACCGATGACCCGCGCTGGGGGTTCGCCGCCGTGGACAAGGACGGCCGGCCGCGCCCCGTGCTGGAATCCCTGCGCGCCCTGCCGGCCCTCTCCGAAACTGCCGGCGCCGGCGTCCATGCCTTCTGGGAGCCATCGGTGACCACCGAAGGGCAATGGCGGATCGCTCCTGACGGCGCGGACATCGGGGAAGAAGGCGCCGCCATGCGCATCCGCTTCGTCGGGACCGGCATAGACCTGGCCGTGCGGCGCGGCCCGTACTGGGCCTATCTCGAGGTGAGCGTGGACGGTCAGCCGGCCAACGCCCTGCCGCGCGACGAGGCCGGCCGCAGTTACCTGGTGCTGTACGATCCTCTGCGCGCGCCGGCCGTTGTGCCGCTGGCGCGAGGACTGTCGGCCGGCTTCCATGAAGCCCGCATCGTCGCCCACGGCGGCTGGGACCAATGGGCGCTGGCGTATTTCGCGGTGCACGAGGACACGCCGGCGCGCTCCCCATGGCCGGCGGCTGTCCTGGGAGCCCTGGCCGGCCTGCTGATAGATGCTGTCCTCCTCGTTGGGACGCGGGGGTCGCTTCGCCGGCTGGTCTCTGCTCCCGTCCGCCTGTGGGAAAGGGCGCATACCTGGTTCACCGGCCGGCCGCTTTCCCTACGGCTTGTTCTGCTGGCCGCCGCCGGCGCCCTGTTCCTGCTGGCTCCTGGTCCCATCCTTCCGCTGGTCGGCCTGCTGGCCTGCGCGGCCGTCATCCTGCTCTGGCCGCCGGCCGGCCTCATCCTCGCCCCGGCGAGCTTCCCGCTCTTCCTGCGCCCGCCGCTGGTCTTCGGCCGCGCCATTCCCAACCTGGAATCCATCCTCTGGCTGACGCTGGCCGGCCTTCTCTGGACGGCAGTACTGCGCGGCGGCCTGCGGGGCCTGTGGGGCCGGCTGTGGCGGACCCGCTCCTGGGTAGACGCGGGGGTGCTGGGATTGCTGTTTGCGGCCGGCCTGAGTACAATATTTGCTCAGTACCCGGGCGTGGCGGGGCACGAACTGCGCACGGTGTTCCTGGATTCCGCCCTGCTGTATGCCCTCTGGCGCGCCATGCCGGCCGGCAAGGATGAGCGACGCTGGCTTTGGGCGGCTGTGGACGCCCTGCTGATCGGCGGGGTCATTGCGGCACTGGCCGGCATCGCCCAGTGGTTCTCCGGCGCTGGCGTCATTACCGCCGAAGGGGTGGCGCGGGTACGCGCCTGGTACGGATCGCCTAACAACCTGGCGCTCTACCTGGAACGGGCGGCGCCGGTGGCGTTCTCTGCGGTGGTCTTCGGGGGCGTCGGGCGCCGGCGCTGGGCCTACGGCCTGGCGCTTCTGCCCATTCTGGCGGCGCTCTATCTGACATTTTCGCGCGGCGCCTGGCTGTTGGGACTGCCGGCGGCCCTCATTGGGATGGGCGCGGCGCGCGGCGGCAAATGGCGTTGGGGCGCGCTGGCCGGCGTCCTGCTCATCGGCGCGGCGCTCCTGCCGCTGGCCGGCACCGAGCGCGTACAAAGCCTGCTGGACACCTCGGCCGGCACTGGCTTTGTGCGGCTGAAGCTCTGGCAGGGCACCTGGAACATGATCCGCGAGCACCCGGCGCTGGGGGTTGGGCCGGACAACTTCCTGTACCTGTACCGCACCCGCTACGTCCTGCCGGGAGCCTGGGAGGAGCTCAACCTCTCCCATCCGCATAACATTGTGCTGGACGCCTGGACACGCACGGGGATAGTGGGCCTGGCGGCGCTGGGAGTGCTGGTAGCGGCGCTGGTGCGCCGGCTGTGGCGCGGCGCGCGGCAGTCCGCACAGCCGGCCGAACGTATGCTCTACATCGGCCTGTTCGGTTCATTGGCCGCTTCCCTGGCCCACGGCCTGATCGACAATTCATTTTTCCTGGTGGACCTGGCGATGGTGTTGATGATGACCGCCGGCCTGGCTCTGCGACTGGCTCAGCCGGCGGAAGAACAATAGACGGACGGAAGAATCCGGAGGAGGAATCCGATGCGCGTGCTGATTACCGGCGGTGCCGGCTTCATTGGCTCTCACCTGTGCGACTACCTGCTGGAGAAGGGCCATACCGTCATCGCCATGGATAACCTGGTCACCGGCTCGACACGGAATATCGAGCATTTGATTGGTCACGAGCGCTTCCTGTTCATCAAGCACGACGTGACCGAATACATCTATCTGAAAGGCCCCGTGGACGCCGTCCTGCACCTGGCCTCCCTGCCCAGCCCCGTGGACTACCTGCGCCATCCCATCAAGACCCTCAAGGTCGGCGCCCTGGGCACCCACAAGACCCTGGGTTTTGCCCTGGCAAAAGGGGCGCGCTACCTGCTCGCCTCCACGTCGGAGGTCTACGGCGATCCCGAGGTGCACCCCCAGCCCGAGTCCTACTGGGGGCATGTGAATCCGGTCGGCCCGCGCGGGGTCTACGACGAGTCCAAGCGCTTCGCCGAGGCCATGACGATGGCCTATCACCGCGCCCACGGCCTGGACACCCGCATCGTGCGCATCTTCAACACGTACGGCCCCCGCATGCGCCTGGACGACGGCCGGGTGGTGCCCAATTTCATCAAGCAGGCCCTGCTGGGAGAACCGCTGACGGTGTATGATTCCGGAGAGCGCACCCGCTCCTTCTGCTACGTCAGCGACCTGGTGGACGGCATCTACCGCCTGCTGATGTCGGACGAGGTGGAGCCTGTCAACCTGGGCAATCCCTGTGAGATCACGATCCGGGAGTTCGCCGAGAAGGTCAGGGAGATCGCCGGCAGTACCTCCCCCATCGCCTACATCACGCCCGAGGATGACCGCACGCGCGACGACCCGCGCACCCGCCGGCCCGATATCTCCAAGGCGCGGCGCATCCTGGGCTGGGAGCCCAAGGTGGGTCTCGAAGAGGGCTTGCGCCTCACCATCGAGTGGTTCCGCGAGTACCTGGGGCTGAAGAAGTAAGGAGCTGCGGGGCGTGCACCGCCTGCTGGTACGGCCGTACGTGACATTGGTGAGCTGGTACTTCCGCCGGCTGAAACTGCCGCTCTCGCGCCTGGCCAATCTGTTCCGACCCA
>JACIWP010000264.1 GCA_014360855.1 Anaerolineae bacterium | reverse complement strand
TCGCCAAGCGCTACCGCTCCCTGCTGGCCAGGCAGGGGACGGAAATCACCATCGGCGTGGACTGCAAGCAGATTGTCCAGACCGACGCCGGCACACTGCGCGTCGAATACGAGATGAAAGGCAAGCCCGGCTTCGCCGAGGGAGAGCTGGTCCTGCTCTCCATTGGCCGCACGGCCTATACCGACGGCCTGGGCATCGAGGACCTGGGCATCGAGATGGAAGGCCGCAATATCAAGGTCAACAAACGCATGGAGACCAACATCCCCGGCATCTACGCCATCGGCGATGTCATCCCCACCCCCCAACTGGCGCACGTCGCTTCCTACGAGGGAGAGATCGCTGTGGAGAACGCGCTGGGGCACCCGCGCGAGGCCGACTACCGCGCCGTGCCGGCCTGCATCTTCACCATCCCGGAAATCGCCAGCGTCGGCCTGACCTCCACCGATGTCAAAGAGATGGGCATTGAGGCCGTGGTCGAGCGCTTCCCCTTCAACATCAACGGCCGCGCCCTGGCCATGGGCGAGACCGAGGGGCAGATCCGCATGATCTGCGAGAAGACGCCGGAGGGGCGCGGCGGTAAAATCCTGGGCGTCCACATCATGGGCCCGCATGCCTCGGACCTCATCGCCGAAGCCGCGCTGGCCATCCAGGCCGGCATGACCGCTCGCGAGCTGGCAGAGACCATTCACGCCCACCCCACCATCCCCGAGGTCTTGATGGAAGTAGCCAAGGCCGCCGCCTTCGGCGAGGCCATCCATTACCGCAAGGTGTGAGCCGGCAAATAGACGATCCTTGGCCCTCCGGTCTGGCGCGGCCGGCGCACAGTGACCGGAGGGCCTTCCTCTTTCCACCCTTGCAGTGCGAGGAGGCGCTATGGGAAACTTTCGCATCGGGGGCATCTCCTGGCGGTGGCAGGATGCGCCGCGCATCCTGCTGGAATATCTCGTTATCACCGCCGGCGCCTTCCTGGTCGCGCTGGCGGCGGATGTCTTCCTCATCCCCAATCAGGTGGTCTCCGGCGGCGTTACCGGTGTGGCCATCATCCTGTACTACCTTATCGGCACGCCGGTGGGCATTGTGACCCTGCTGTTGAATATACCCCTCTTCATCGCCGGCGTGCGCTGGGGCGGCGGCCTGACCACCGGCATCCGCACGGTGTACGCGGTTATCATCATGTCCTTTTTCATTGACTTTTTGCAGGGCCGTGTGCCGGCGGTAACGCGCGATCCCCTGCTGTACACCATTTACGGCGGAATCATAGACGGACTGGGATTGGGGCTGGTGCTCCGCTTCCGCGGCACCACCGGCGGCACGGACATCATCGCCCGGCTGGCCAAGCGCTTCATGGGGCTGAACTACGGTTTCACCCTGCTCATCACCAATGTCATCGTGCTGGGGGCCGCGGCGTTCATCTTCGGGGTCGAGCCGGCGATGTACGCCATCATCCTGGCCGCCATCTCCAGCAAGGTCATTGACCTGGTGCAGGAAGGCATCCAGTCGGCCCGCGCCGCCGTCATCGTCACCAATCGGCCGTACGAGGTGCGGCAGGCCATCCTCCGCGAACTGGAACGCGGCGTCACCGTGCTGGAAGGGCGCGGCGGCTATACCGGCACGCGGCGGGAGGTCCTGCTGTGCGCGGTCCAGCGCAACGAGATCAGCCGGCTGAAATATATCCTTCATCAGGTGGACCCCGAGGCCTTCGTCATTATCCACGCCGTGCACGAGGTGCTGGGCGAGGGCTTTCAGGATATCCGGCCGGCCGAGCTGTAAGCCGGGGAAGCTGTGCGGCATGGCGCCTTCCGGGGCATTGTCCGCCGGCGCGAAATATGCTATAGTATGGGCCGCGGACGATGTGCGTCACCTCTCCATTCCAGGACACCCTTGAAAGGAGATGCATATGGCAGCGACAGCGCCTATCCCAGCCTCAGACCCCCATGTACAGACCAGTCTGGCATTCCTCGATCTGTTATTCGGAAATGTGCATCCGCGCGATTTTCAGGTGCGCCTATGGGACGGCACGGCCTGGGGGCCGGAAGAGGGACAGCCGGCGCGCTTCACCATCGTGCTGAAGCACCCGGGCGCCTTGCGCGCCATGTTCTGGCCCCCTGAAGAGCTCACTATGGCGGAGGCCTACATTTACGACGACTTCGATATCGAGGGGGACATCGAGAGCGTCTTCCGGCTGGCGGACCCCCTGCTGGCCAAGTCCTGGACGGTGGCGGAGAAGGCAGTGCTGGGCCGGCTCCTGCTGAAGCTCCCTGATGAGCGTATGCCGCGCGCCGGCCGGCAGGCCGCCAGGGTGCGCGGCCGGCGGCATTCCAAAACACGTGACCAGCAGGCCATCAGCTACCATTACGACGTCTCCAACGACTTCTATGCGCTCTGGCTCGACAAAAACATGGTCTACTCCTGCGCCTATTTCCATTCCCCAGAGGACGACTTGGACACCGCGCAGGAGCGCAAACTCGATTACATCTGCCGCAAGCTTCGCCTGCGCCCGGGAGAGCGCCTGCTCGACATCGGATGCGGCTGGGGCGGGCTGGTCATCCATGCCGCACAGCATTACGGCGTGGAGGCCCTGGGCATCACCCTCAGCCGGCCGCAGGTGGAATACGCCCAGGAGCGCATCCGCCGGCTGGGCCTGCAGGACCGCTGTCGCGTGGAGTTCCGCGATTACCGCGACGTGAACGAGCCGGAGAGTTTTGACAAGCTGGTCAGTGTGGGCATGTTCGAGCACGTCGGCCGGGAAAAGCTGGAGGAGTACTTCGGGCAGGCCTGGCGCATCCTGCGGCCTGGGGGCGTGTTTCTCAACCACGGCATCGCCTGCAAGGAGGGCCTGCCGGCGAGCAGTCGCCCGACCTTTTCCGACCGCTATGTCTTCCCCGATGGGGAGCTGGTGCCGATCCATGTGACCCTGGAGGTGGCGGAGAAGGCCGGCTTTGAGGTGCGCGATGTGGAGAATCTGCGCGAGCACTATATGTGGACGCTCCGCAACTGGGTGCGCCGGCTGGAAGCCCATCACGACCAGGCGCGCGCCCTGACCGATGAGGTGACGTACCGCGTGTGGCGGCTGTTCATGTCGGGTTCCGCGCACGGGTTCAAAGTGGGCCGGCTGAAGGTCTATCAAGCCCTGCTCTCCAAGCCGGATGCTGATGGGGACAGCCGGCTGCCTTTAACGCGGGCCGATTGGTACGCATAACACAATTCATCAGGAGGAATGCACATGGCACTCGGGCGCTATCGCTGGTTCGTGGTAGCGGTCTTCTTCGCCTTCATGCTCTTGCACCAGACCGACAAGCTCCTCATCGGCCCGCTGACCACCCCCATCATGGAGACCTTCGGCATCAACGAGGCACAGATGGGCGCCGTCTTCACCGGCGCCCTGATTGTCGGCGCCATCCTGTACCCAGTGTGGGGCTATTTGTACGACCGCTTCACCCGCTCCAAACTGCTGGCGTTAGCCTCGTTCATTTGGGGCGCCACCACCTGGTTGAGCGCGGTGGCGCCCAATTTTCGCGTCTTCCTGGTAACCCGCGCCTCGACCGGCATTGATGACTCCAGCTATCCCGGCCTGTACAGCCTGATCTCCGATTATTTCCCCCCGAAGGTGCGCGGTAAAATCTACGGCCTGCTGGAGCTGGCCATGCCTTTCGGCTATATGATCGGTATGGCGCTGGGACTGCTCCTCAGCGGCAGTATCGGCTGGCGGGGAGTGTTTTACATGACCGGTTCGCTCGGCATCCTGCTCTCCCTCGTTATCTTCTTCGGCGTGCGCGAGGCACCGCGCGGCAGGAGCGAGCCGGAGCTGGCCGACTTGGAGCACATCCGCGCCTATCGCTTCGACTGGAAGATCGCCCGAGATCTCTTTCGCAAACCTAGCCTGCGCCTGCTTTTCATCCAGGGGTTCTTCGGCGTCTTCCCCTGGAACGTCATCACCTACTGGTTCTTCCGCTACCTGGAGAAGGAGCGCGGCTATTCACCCCAGGAGGTCTTCAGCACCATGGTGTTCGCCGTGCTGGTGCTGGCCTCCGGCTACTTCGTGGGTGGGGCCGCCGGCGACGCGCTCTTCAAGCGCACGCCGCGCGGCCGGCTGATCGTCAGCGGGA
>JACIWP010000263.1 GCA_014360855.1 Anaerolineae bacterium | reverse complement strand
AACGGATGCCCAGGGTGCGGGATGCGCGGTCGGACGTGTCCCGCACCCCACTCCACGGAACCATGCAGACTCCAGGAGGGCTTGCCTCATGCGCTATGTGATCATTGGGCAGGGGGTGGCCGGCGTCAACGCCGCCCGCAGTCTCGCCCAGGTCCGCTCCAACGATGACGAAATCCATATCTATACCGATGAGCAATACCTGTACTATCCCCGGCCGCGCCTGCCGGCGTTCCTGGCCGGCGAGCTCACCCTCGATGAGCTGATCCTGTACCCGGCCGAGTGGTACGAGAAGCGCGGCATCCAGGTGCATCTCGGCCAGGCGGTCACCGCGGTGGACCCCGGGTCCCGACATATCACCCTGGCGGACGGCCGGCGGGTGGAATATGACCGCCTCCTGCTGGCCAACGGCAGTCGCCCCAATGTCCCGCCCATCAAGGGTGCGGACAAGAAGGGCGTTTTCACCCTGCGCACCATCGCCAATGCCCTGGAAATCCAGGCCTTCGCCCGCACGGCCGAGCGCGCGGTGGTCATCGGCGGGGGGCTGTTGGGTCTGGAAGCGGCGAGAGCGATCAGCGCCCTCGGGCCGCAGGTCACGGTGGTGGAGTTCTTCGAGCGCCTGCTCCCCCGCCAGCTTGACTTCGACGGGGCGCGGGTGCTCCAGCGCGAGATGGAGCGCTTCGGGCTGACCATCATCACCGGCGCCGCCACGGAGGAGATCCTCGGCGACGGCGCAGTGCGCGGCATCCGGCTGAAAGACGGCCGGGAGTTCCCCGGCGAGATGGTGATCATCTCCGCCGGCATCCGCCCCAACACCGAGCTGGCCGCGGCCGCCGGCATCCAGGTCAATCGCGGCGTGGTGGTGGATAACGCCATGCGCACCTCCGCCGAGGATATCTGGGCGGCCGGCGATGTGGCGGAGTTCGAGGGGCGCATCTGGGGCATCGTGACCGCGGCGACGGAACAGGCGCGCGTCGCGGCCGCCAATATGGCCGCGCCGGCGGGCGAGACGCCGGCGACCTACGTGGACATCATCCCGTCCAACACCCTGAAGGTGGTGGGCATTGACCTCACCTCCATCGGGCTGGTGAACCCCGAGGGGGATGGCTATGAGGAAGTGCGGCGTGTGGACGAGGCCGCCGGCCGTTATGAAAAACTGGTGCTCAAGGACGGCCGCATCGTCGGCGCCATCCTGCTGGGCAATAAAGACAAGGTGCGGCCGGTCACCGAAGCTATCACCCGCAAAATCGATGTCTCCGCGCATAAAGAGGCGCTGTTGGACGATGCGTTCGATTGGAATTCCCTTTTGTGATGACGAGGGAATTCACACTTCGTGTGAGGGAGGGATATGGACAAGGAAAAGATCATCGCAATGCTGCAGAAGGATATGGAAGACGAGCATGCCGCCATCATCCAGTACCTACAGCATGCCTATGCCTTTGGCGAAGGGGAGCTGGCGGCAGAGCTAGAGGCCATTGCCCGCGAGGAAATGCAGCATTTCCGCTGGCTGGCGGAGCTCGTGGTGGCGCTGGGCGGAAAGCCCAGCATGGCGCGGGGCGAGGTAGTATTCGACGGCCCTAAGGTGGTGGATATGCTCCAGGCCGATGTGGAGGCGGAGCAAAGGGCCATTGACCAGTATCTGACCCATATGGCGCTTATTGATGATCCGGAAATTGTAGGAGTCCTGCGGCGTATCGTGGCGGATGAGCGTGCTCATATGGGCAAGTTCGAGAAATACGCCGGCGAACAGGACCCCGAAGCCGAAGTCCGCATGGAGCCGGTCATCACCGAGACCGACCGCCCCAAGGCGGAATATCTCCAGAAAGACCTGAAGCATGAGTACACCGTCGTGCTCCAGTACCTGGCCCATGCCTTCATGACGCCGCACTGCGAGGTCGAACACGAGATGGAATGGCAGGCCATCGAGGAAATGCGCCACATGGGCTGGCTGGCCGAGGAGATGGAATCGCTGGGCACCCGCGCCGAGATGGTGCATGATCCGCTGATCCTGCCGGATGCGACGGCGGAGATGCTCCAGGCCGACATCGCCATCGAGAAGGAGGTGTCCTCCGAGTACCGCCGGCAGGCCGTCGCCCTGGGCGAGTCCGACCTGGCCGACCTGCTTGAGCGCATCGCCGGCGAGGAGGACCATCACGTGGTGGTCTTCTCCAAGCTGTTGGAGGAAGTGGAAGAAGCCGAAAAGCCGGCCCAGCCGGCGGCCAAGCCGACCTCGTCGGCCGGCGCCAAACCCGGCTTCACCGTTGGGAGCCTGTTGGGCAAACCGCAGAAGTAGCGCAAGCCACCGAGAACATCAGGAGGTATACCGATGACCGATTTGCTGCTGCGCGAGAACGCCCCGTTCGATGCGTCTTTCTGGCAGATGATTGACGAGGAGGTGCGCGCCGTGGCCTCCCAGCATCTGGTGGGCCGGCGCTTTCTTCATCTCGTCGGCCCGCTGGGCGCCGGCGCACTGGGTGTGCCGGTCTCCCATCTGGATGTGGAGGGTGCGCCGCGCGTGGCGGGCCGCGAGCTGGTGCCCTTCACCACGCTGAGCAAAGAGTTCGTGCTGGCCTGGGAGGATTTCACCACGGCGGAGCAGTTCGGTCTTCCGCTGGAGTTGGGGCCAGTGGCTATCGCCACCATCCAGTTGGCCGCCGAGGAAGATGGGCTGATCTTCGCCGGCCTGCGCCAGGCCAAGGGCACTCATCACGTCTCCTTGGAGAAATGGTCGGAGAGCGGCGGTGCCCTGGCCACGGTGAGCGCCGCGCTGGAGAAGCTGATGAGCGCCGGCATCTACGGGCCTTACGTCTTGGTGCTGAGCGCCCCGCTGTACGCCCAGGCACAGCGCATCATGGCCAACACCGATGAGCTGGAGATGGAGTTCATCGAGGAGCTGGTGGGTAAGGTGTACTTCTCGCCCCATCTGCCGGCGAAGGAGGGTTTCCTCATCGCCAACGCGCCCTATCACCTCGACCTGGCGTTGGCGATGGATATGAGCGTCTCCTATATAGGGAATGAGGGCCTGGATCACCGCTTCCGCCTTTTGGAGCGCATCGCCCTGCGGTTGAAGCACCCGCAGGCGGTCTGTGTGCTGAAATAACCTCTCGCGGGGATGGGCCGGCTGGCGAACCCCGCCGCTCCTGCCAGCCGGCCCATGCCGCACCATCTCGAACGGGAGAGCCGCAATGGCACTGCAGGCCGTGACCGAGGCCGGCAGCATGTGGGTGCACATCGCGCCCTTGTCTTCGGAAGACCTGGAGTATCTGCGCCGGCATTTCCGCTTTCATCCTCTCGACCTGGAAGACCTGACCAGCCGGACCGAACACCCCAAGCTGGATATCTACGACGATTACTTCTTTGCGGTGATGCACTTTCCGGTCTACAACACCACGCACCGCTTCAGCGCGCCCTGCGAACTGCACTGCTTCGTCGGGGCCAATTATGTGGTGACGGTGCATGACGGCCGGCTGAAACCGGTGGATGACCTCTTCGCGGAGTGTCAGCGCAACCCCGTCCTGCGCCAGGATGTGTTGGGGAAGGGCGCCGGCCGGCTGTTCTATGTCATCCTCGACCGGCTGGTGGATTACATCTTCCCCATGCTGGGCAGAGTAGGCGGGGAGATATCCGAGATCGAGGAAGAGCTGTTCAGCGCCGACATGGGGGAGCTGATCACGCGCATCGCCTACCTGCGGCGTGACATTATCACTCTGCGAAGCATCCTTCAGCCGCAGAAGATGGTCATCAGCCACTTAGAGGCAGGGCGGTTCCCGTTTTTGCCGGCGGAAATGCGGGCCTATTTCGGCGACATCCTGGACGGCTTCACCCGGGCGCTGGACCTGGTGCAGAACTATCATGAGGTCATCCAGAGCCTGAGCGATACCAGCATGGCCCTGACGTCCTACCGCATCAACGAGGTGATCCGCATCCTGACCATCATCTCGGTCATCCTGCTTCCGCTGAGCCTGATCAGCGGGATTTACGGCATGAATATCGCCCTGCCGCTGGCCGATTCCCCCTGGGCGTTCCTGGTGATCTTGGGCTGGATGGCGCTGGTCGCCGGCATCATGCTGGCCTTTTTCCGCCGGCGCGGCTGGCTGTGACAAAGCGGCCC
>JACIWP010000262.1 GCA_014360855.1 Anaerolineae bacterium | reverse complement strand
GACAAAGCCAGGCGCCACGGCGTTCACGGTGATATTGCGCGAGGCCAGCTCGCGCGCCACCGCCTTGGTCAGCCCATGGATGCCGGCCTTGGCCGCCGAGTAGTTGGCCTGGCCGGCGTTCCCCGCCAGGCCGGAGACCGAGGAAATGCTGATGATGCGGCCGTAGCGCTGGCGCATCATCGGCCTGGCGGCGGCCTTCATGGCGTGGAACGCGCCCTTGAGGTTGGTGTTCAGCACGGCATCCCATTCCTCTTCGGACATGCGCACCAGCAGGTTGTCCCGGGCAATGCCGGCGTTGTTGACCAGGATGTCGAGCCGGCCGAAGGCCTCCAGCGCGGCATCAATAAGGCGTTGGGCGTCCTCCATGCGGCTGACATCCGCCTGGACAGCAATGGCCTCGCCGCCGGCGGCGCGGATTTCCTCGACGACTTCCTGGGCGGCGCCGGCGTTAGAGACATAGTTGACGACCACCTTGGCGCCCTGGGCGGCCAGGGCCTTGGCGATGGCGCGGCCGATGCCGCGCGAACTGCCGGTGACCACTGCTACTCTGCCGTGCAGGTCAAACATGCTGAGCCGTCCTCCGTTTCAAACACTGCCTGTTATTATACAGGGGTTTCGGGCGATGACAAGGCCAGGAGGTGCGCTGTTCCGTCCGGGCTGTCTACGCTCCAGGCCTCGGCCTGCGGCGCGATGCGGGCGACCAGGCCGCTGAGCACACTGCCAGGTCCTGTTTCCACAAACCGGCTCACGCCGGTCTCCAGCATGTAGCCCACGGAATCGGACCAGCGCACCGGGCTGATGAGCTGACGGATCATGTCGGAGCGGATTTCCTCGGGGTCCTCCAGCGGTCGGGCGGTGACGTTGGAGATGATCGGGATGGCCGGCGGGCGGATGGGCACCGCCTCGGCCGCCGAGCGGAATTGCTCCGCCGCTTTCTCCATTAAGGGGGAGTGGAAGGCGCCGCTGACCGCCAGCGGCACCACGCGGCGGGCGCCGGCGGCTTTCGCCAGTTCCATGGCCCGCCCCAAGGCCGGGCGCGCGCCGGAGATGACGAGCTGGTCCGGGGAATTATCGTTGGCGATGCCGACATGGGCGCCGGTTTCGGCGGCGGCCTGCTGGCAGACCCGCTCCAGCTCGGTGCGGGACAGGCGGATGATCGCGGCCATGCCGCCGGCTTGTTCCGCGGCGGCGTTATGCATCGCCTCGGCGCGGGCCTGCACCAGCCGCAGGGCATCCTCAAAGGCCAGCGCGCCGGCGGCCACCAGGGCGCTGAAATGGCCCAGGCTGTGGCCGGCCAGAAAGGCCGGCGAGGGCGCATGGAGCGAGCACATCCATTCCCAGAAGGCCAGGCTGGTTACCAGGATAGCCGGCTGGGCATGGCGGGTTTCCGTGAGCTTTTCCTCCGGTCCCTCGAAGCATAGCTGGGCCAGGGGTATCCCCAGCACGGATTCGGCGTGTTGAAAGAGGGAGCGCGCCGGCGGGAAGGAGTCATACAGGGCGCGCCCCATACCCACGCGTTGGGAACCCTGACCGGGGAACAGATATGCCAGGGTGCCCATAGGTTACGAATCCTGGCTGTCCCGGATCAGGTTGACGCAATGGTGGAGGGCCTGCTCCGCCTCAGCGATGATGTCCTCGATGATCTGGCGGGCCGGCTTGATGTCATTGACCAGGCCGGCGCTCTGGCCGGCCATGAAGGTGCCGTTTTCCCAGTCCCCTTCGCGGGCGGCCCGCCGCAGGGCACCCGTGCCAAAGGAGATGATCTCCGCTTCACTGGCGCCTCTCTGTTCGAGCTCCACGAATTTGCGGGAGAGAGGGTTGCGCAGGGAGCGAACGGGATGGCCCAGCGCGGCACCGGAGACCATGGTACTGCGGTCGCCGGCCTCGATAATGCGGCGTTTGTACTCCGGGTGAACGGTGCATTCCTCGGCGCAGATGAAGCGGGTCCCCATCTGCACGCCGGCCGCGCCCAGCGCCAGGGCGGCGGCCAGACCGCGTCCGTCAGCGATGCCGCCGGCGGCGATGACCGGGATATCCACTGCGTCGACAACCTGCGGCACCAAGGGCAGGGTCGCCACGTCGCCGATATGGCCGCCGGATTCCATGCCCTCGGCGATAATGGCGTCGGCGCCGGCCTTTTCCAGCCGGCGGGCCAGGGCCACGGACGCCACCACGGGGATGACGATGATGCCGGCCTCCTTCAGGCGCTTGATGGCCGGCCCGGGGTTGCCGGCGCCGGTTGTCACGACCGGCACGCGCTCCTCAATGCAGACGTCGATGACGGCATCGGCATATTCGGAGAAAAGCGGGATATTGACACCGAAGGGTTTGTCGGTGAGCCGGCGGAGCTGGCGAATCTGGTCCCGCACATAGTCGGGTGGGGCGTTGCCGCCGCCGAGGATGCCCAATCCGCCGGCCTCCGAGACCGCGGCGCTCAATTCGGCCGTCGCTACCCAGGCCATGCCCCCCTGGAGGATGGGGTGCCGGATGTTCAGCAGGTCACACAGGCGGGTGTGGATCACGCGTCACTCTCCTGATGAAAGATGATATCGCACGGGGAAACCCCGGGAATGCTCGCCGGCCAGGAGAGGCCTGCGCCGGCGAGGCACCCCCTGTACGTTCGGAGAGTGGCCGGCGCCGCCTCACTTTTCCTTGGCGACCTCTATCACTTCCACGCCCCGGTAATGGCCGCAGTGCGGGCAGATATGATGCGGAAGCCGCAGCTTGTGGCAGTTCGGGCATGGAACCAGATTGATCTTTTTCAATGCATGATGACTGCGGCGGTTGCCGCGGCGAACGGTAGAGACCTTACGTTTCGGCAGCGCTCCCATGTTTATAACCCCTTTTTCGTAAAGATGTTGCGCTCGGAATCCCGCATTACTCTTCGGACAGCGTCTTTTTCAGCCGGGCCAACGCTTCCCAGCGGGGATCGACGGGCTTTTCCTCGCACCGGCACGGCTCTGTGTTCAGGTCTGCGCCGCAGTCCGGGCAGATGCCGCGGCAGTCCGGCCGGCAAAGCGGATGCAGGGGCAGGGCCAGTAACAGCTCCTGCCGCACCACCTCGTGCAGGTCAAGGATGTGTTTCTCGTCAATCATGACCTCCGGTGTGACGTCCTCGTCATGCGACCAGTCGATGAACAGGCCGGTCTTCAGGTCAATGCTGGGGAAGTACTCCTCCTCCAGCGTGATCTCCAGCGGGACGTCCACGTCGGCCAGACAGCGCACGCACTGCATGCGGACCGTCTGCGTCAGCACGGCGGTGACCAGGATACCGCGCTGGGTGCGCATCAGCGTGACGCGATCGCTGTGGATCGGACCGATCAGCACCAGGTCCGGGTCCTCGATGCCGCTGGGCTCGTCCAGGACGTAGTGGCGGACGGACCCGATCGGTTCCTGTAGCAGTTTTGCGACATTGTATAACATTGTTACCTCATTGCCGGCGCGAGCATCTACAAAGAGGCCGGCAAGGGAATTATTATAGGCTAGGAAGGGAAAAGTGTCAAAGTTTCGAACCACTGGCGCCAGCGGATCGTCCCTGGAATGCCCCCGGGAGGTTGAGGCCATGATGGGGACGCCGGCTTCATAAGGCATCGCCGCAGTCTCCAGCCCCGGGCCGATAGCGGATGGCTATCTCTTCACTTTTCCTCCACTCTCCCTTGACGTGCCCCGCCATATGTGTTAGCATGAAGCCGGCAGTGCGGGGCACTGCGTATTCGTCGGCTGTTTCCCAGAGGGTCGAAAGGAGACCATCCCATGAGTGGGCCGGCAAAACTGTACGTGGATTACCTGACCAAGGAGGGCTACCGCCCTACCGTCGATTCCGACGGCGATGTGGTGTTCATGCACGAAGGGGGAACGTATTACATTGACATTGACACCAACGATCCCCAGTACTTCCGACTGGTGTTTCCCAACTTCTGGGAGATCGAAAGCGCCGATGAGCTGGCGCGCGTCATGGTCGCCGCCAATTACGCCACCATGCGCACGAAAGCGGCCAAGATTTACGTGCGCAGTGATGGGCAGAACACCGTGGCGAGCATTGAGATGTTCTTCGCCAAACCTGAGCAGTTCCGGGAGGTGTTTCATCGCGCCATGTCGGCACTGCAGGCCAGCCTCATCAAT
>JACIWP010000261.1 GCA_014360855.1 Anaerolineae bacterium | reverse complement strand
ATCGTCCATAGTCTATGGTCCATCGTCTATGGCCTGCCGCTCTTCTCCACCCACCGCTCCAGCACGGCTCCGACGCGCTGAAGGCTCTCCGGGCTGACCTTGTCCGGCGTATCCTGGTGAGTGTGCCAATAGGGGTAATCGAAGTCAATGAGCAAGCACGCCGGCCATCCCCTTTCGATGAACGGCAGATGGTCGTCAATGATGCGCCAGCGCATGCGCTGGATAAAGACATCCGTGTATCCCTGTTCGGCGGCCACGGCCCAGATTTCCTGGCACAGCGCCGGCGTGGAATTCTCCTCCAGGTAAATTTGCAGGTCCGCGTCGCCGATCATGTCGACGACCACCACAGCCTGGGGGGCGATATCCAACTGCTGGGCGAAATACCGCGCTCCGACCGACCAGTCCCAGCCGGCGATCTCCCCCCGGTCTTCGGCATCGAAGAAGACCAGCCAGATCGGCCGGCGGATGGGCGGAAGCGCTCGCGCCAGCTCTAACAGCACCGCGGTGCCGCTGGCGCCGTCGTTGGCGCCGGGGATAGGTGCGGTGGGATTGTCGGGGTCGCGGTCGGCCTTTGGCCGAGTGTCATAGTGCGCCGCCAGGATGATGGGCTGGCCGGCGCCGCCGGCCTTGCCGATGATATTCTCAACCGTTGTC
Organism: Anaerolineae bacterium; assembly: GCA_014360855.1. Taxonomy (NCBI): domain Bacteria; kingdom Bacillati; phylum Chloroflexota; class Anaerolineae; species Anaerolineae bacterium. The sequence goes on along the minus strand of JACIWP010000261.1, from coordinate 3,478 downwards.
CCTTGATGCTGGAACGTCTGCGAGGTGACCTGCCATCCGTTTTCCTGCAAGGCGGTGCGGATGAGTTGTTTCAACTTCTGATGCGCTTCAGAGCCCGTGGGGCGCGGTCCCAGGTCGCACTGTGCGGTGACCCAATCGTACGCGCGCCGGCCGTCAAACGCAGTGGGAGCACGAGAGAGCTTCGTCCCGCCCCACCCTGCCCATATGAGGATAAGGGCCAGCGCAATTACTATGACGGCAGCGAGCAGTACTGATTTGCGCATGCAGGAAATCCGGCTTTCGTATAGCGTGCTAATCTGCCTTTCAGGAAAACCTCTCCCAGGCGAACCTGATCCTCGATATATGACTACACGAAAATGGGCCTGGGCACCCTCTTTACTATACAGGGGAAATGGCGCGAAGTCAATCAATGTCTGACAAACTCGGCAGGTCGCGGCGCGCCCGTTCGACATACGCCTGCGCCCGGGACCGCTTGCCCCGCGGCATCCGCTCCAGCGCCGGCATAATCCCAAAGTTGGCCTTCATCGGCTGAAAGTCTTTCACCGCCGGCGAGCTGACGTAATGCATCAGCGCCCCGATCATCGTCGTCGGCGGGAACACCACCAGCGGCTTGCCGCGCGCCAGCCGGCTGGCGTTCACCCCCGCCACAAACCCGCTGGCGGTGGAGCCGACATATCCTTCTGTGCCGGTGATCTGGCCGGCGAAGAAAATCCGCTCGTCAGAGCGCAACTGCATGGTGGGCTTTAACAGCCGCGGCCCGTCAATAAACGTGTTGCGGTGCATCTGTCCGTAACGCACAAACTCCGCATGCTCCAGGCCGGGTATCATGCGAAACACCCTGTCCTGCTCGCTCCAGCGCAGGTTGGTCTGGAACCCCACCATGTTGTACAGGGTGCCGGCCAGGTCATCCTGGCGCAACTGCACCACGGCGAACGGCCGCTCTCCCGTGCGGGGATCAATCAACCCCACTGGCTTGAGCGGGCCAAAGGCCAGCGCATCCCTGCCCCGCTTTGCCAGCACTTCGATGGGCAGGCAGGCTTCGAAAAAGCGCGGGTCCTCGGTCTCAAAGGTATGCAAAGGGATGGTCTCCGCGCTGACCAGCGCATCCACGAAGCGATAATATTCCTCCGCCGTCATCGGGCAGTTGATGTAATCATCATCCCCTTGGCCGTAGCGCGAGGCGCGGAATGCCTTGGTCATGTCGATGGATTCCAGGGTCACAATCGGCGCCATCGCATCGTAAAAGTACAGATGTTCGCCGCCTGTGAGCTTGCGTATCTCCTCTGCCAGCGGCTCAGAGGTGAGCGGACCGGTGGCAATGACCACAATGCCCTGGCGAGGGATTTCGGTCACCTCCGCACGGCGCACCTCGATCAGCGGATGGCTCAAGATCCGCCGCGTCACCTCTTCGGCAAAGGCCTCCCGGCCCACAGCCAGGGCGCCGCCGGCCGGCACCCGCGTCGCATCCGCACAGGCCAGTATCAGCGACCCCAGTTTGCGCAGTTCCTCCTTCAGCAGGCCAGGCGCCCGATCCGGCAGGTCGGAACCCAGCGAGTTACTGCAGATCAGCTCGGCAAATTTATCGGTCTGATGCGCCGGCGTCATCTTGACCGGCCGCATCTCGTACAAGATGACCGGCACGCCGCGTTGAGCGATCTGCCAGGCCGCCTCCGCGCCGGCCAGTCCACCTCCGATCACAATAATCGGCTCCATAGCTCCACCCTATTGCCCATCTCTCCTTGGAAGGTATCGCAACAGCTCATTCGCCCACTGCATCACACTTTTCATTATACTTGGTTTCCTGGAGAAAGTCCACTCGCTCCGCCCTCGTGCGTTGTTATGTCCGGTTTGGCCGATTTGACCGGCGCCGGCGGTTATGGTAAAATTTCCCCTGCGTCGCCGCCACCAGAGAGAATGGGATGACAAGATGCCGTCAACCGTACTCAAAGAACGCCTGCTGTCCCCAGAGGAAATTCTGGACCTGTTCGCCGGCCTCCAGCCTGACCCGGCCTGGTCGTTCGCGGAATGCACGCCGCGCGACACCTGCCGGCTGACCCATGGCTACCACCGCTATCCCGCCAAGTTCATCCCCCAAATCGTGGATAAACTGCTGGATAGCTACACCGACCCGCGCCGGCCCACCGTGGTCAACGACCTCTTCATGGGGAGCGGCACGACCATCGCCTGCGCCATCGAACGGGGTTATCGCGCCACCGGCACGGATATCAATGAAGTCGCCTGCCTCATCACTCGCGCCAAGTCCACTCCGCTGGACCCGGAGAAGCTGGAGCGCCGCCGGCTGTGGCTGTACGAACGCCTGCGCCCCCTGGACGACGGGTACGTCAGCAACGGCGTGCTTCCCGCCATTCTGCCGCAGTCCGAGCGCATTGACACCTGGTTCCCCGAGCGCCAAAAACACGAGCTGGGACAAATCCTCGCCGCCCTCATGGAAATCGAGGATGAGGACGAGCGCAACTTCTTCCTGTGCTGTTTCAGCCATATCCTGAAGAACTGCTCGTTCTGGCATATGGGCTCGACCAAGCCGGCGCGCGACCTTTCCCGCGAGCCGCGCCGGCCCTGGCCCACCTTCCTCGTGCACCTGCAGAAGATGAGCGATCGCAACCGCGCCTTCTGGCACACCGTGCCGCCGGCGGTGCGCACGCATATTCACGAGTACCTGGACGTGCGCTGTCATGACGCGCGACAGCTTCCCTTCCCCGACAATTCAACCGACATCCAGATCACATCGCCGCCTTATGTCACATCCTATGAGTATGCGGACCTGCATCAGCTCACCGCCCTCTGGCTGCATTATGTCCACGACCTGCGGGACTTCCGCCAGAAGTTCATCGGCACCTCGCGGCCGACCAACCACCGTCCCTATCATGGGCATTCGGAGATCGCCGAAGAAATCCTCGCACAAATGGAAAAGGCGGACGCCGGCCTGGTGCCCAGCATCCGCCGTTTCTTCAGCGATATGAGCGAATGTTTCTCCGAAAGCTACCGCATCCTGAAGCCAGGCGGCCGCGCCTGCTACGTCATCGGCAACACCCAGCTCAAGGGCGTCGCCGTGCGCAACGCTGAGGTATTTGTGGAGCTGATGCAGGAGGCCGGCTTCATCCTGGAACGCGTCATCAAGCGGCAGATCCCATCCAAAATCCTGCCCCAGCGGCGCGATCCCAACACCGGGCGCTTCGTCTCTCACCAGATACCACAGTGTATCGAGGCCTATCCGGTCGAATATATCATCATCATGCGCAAGCCGTAAGGCCTCAGCTCATGGCTCCGCCGCCCACCGTGATGACCTCCCCGTTGACATAGGTATTGGCGGCAGAGCCCAGGAACAATACCAGGCGCGCCACGTCCTCCGGCGTGGCCAGCCGGCGCACGGGCACCCGCTTGGCCATGGCCTCCTTGGCGCTTTCCGAAAGGCTTTCCAGCATGGTCTCGGTCAGCATCAGGGTGGGCGCCACCGCGT
>JACIWP010000260.1 GCA_014360855.1 Anaerolineae bacterium | reverse complement strand
TCCGCCGCGGCGCGCGCCGCCGCCATGACCATAAAGCCGCAGGCCATGGCCGCCCGGCGGGAGTCCACCACATGCACCGGCACATCTATCAGCCGGCTGGCGAGCACCGCCGTCTGATACGTGCCGCTCAGACGGGATGAAACATGGATGGAGACGACCTCCGGCGCCAGCCGGCCGGCGGCGGCATAGGCCTGCAGAAAGGCGTCCGGGGAAGGGGAGGCAGTGGTGGGCAGGGCGCCGTCGGTGTGGGCGCGCATGTACGCGTACACCTCATCGGCCGTCAGGTCCACCCCGTCCCGATAGGTCCGGCCCTCCACCTGCAGGATCAATGGCACCACGATAATGGAGTAGCGTTCGACGATATCCGCCGGCAGATTGGACGAAGAGTCGGTCACTATCGCTACCCTGCGCATCGCGCCCACCCCCTATCCGCGCGGTTTATCCCCATCTTCCACGTAATAGGCCAGGCCTAGCACACCCGGGCCGGTATGCGTGCCCATCACAGGCGTGAATTCGGTGGTAAACAGCTCGACGCACTGTACGCGCTCCGCCACCTCGCGGCGCAGTTCTTCGGCCTGGTCGGGGACGCCGGCGTGCATCACCGCCACATGCACCGGCCGGTCCTTTGCATCGCGCTCGAGCATTTCCAGTATGCGGCGCACGGCGCGTTCCTGCGTGCGGGGCAGTTCGACCACGCGCGCCTGGTCATGGGCCACGGTCAGGATAGGGCAGATTTTCAGTGCCGAGCCGGCCAGCGCCGCCACCGCCGGCACATGGCCGCCTTTCTGCAGGTAATCCAGGCGCGGCAGCATGGCGATGACCCGCACCTTGCCGGCGATCTCCTGGGCGCGCCGGATGACCGCCTCCGCATCGGCGCCCTGTTCTGCCAGCCGCGCCGCCTCCAGCACCGCGAACCCACAGCCCATGGCCGCGGTGTGCGTATCCACCACATGCACCTTGACAGGAACCTGCTCCTTGGCCAGGTGGGCCACCTGATATATGGCGCTCAGGTTCGCCGAAAGATGGATGGATACGATTTCCTCGGCGTTCTGTGCCGCGATATGATAGACGCGGATGAACTCCCCCACCGAAGGCGAAGCTGTCTTCGGCAGGTGATTATTGGTAGAGGCGGTCATATAGCGGTATATTTCGCCGGCGGTGATGTCCACGCCGTCGCGAAACTCGCGGCCGTCGAGGTACAGCAGGACTGGCACGATGAAGATGTGATGGCGCTGGACCAGTTCCGCCGGCAGGTTGGACGCAGAATCCGTGACCACCGCGACTTTCTGCATGGCTACCCCCTCGGTACCGACGTATCAGGGCCTGGGGCGGCGCCAGCGGCCCCACAGGACCATCCCCAGGCTGAGCAGGGCAATGCCCAAGCCGGCGAACAGCAGGAACGTCTGCCCCGTCACCCACGGCAGGGTCGGCAGTCCGCCGCGCGGCATCAACCAGGATGCCAGCGCCACCGCGCCGGCGGCCGCCATCATCAGCCCGATCAGCATCAGCACAGCCCGCAGTGTCAGGCCCGTCACGTCAGCAGTGCTCCTGTGCTGTGGAAAATCTCCTCACCCTATTAATAGGGTAGCGCGGCGCGGTCAACAGGCAGGATAAAAGCGGTTAAAAAGTAGTTAATTTTGGGGCGTGCCGGCGGGTTTTCCGCCTGGCGCGCGGAAGGAGTAGCCGAATCCGTACTCGGTCAGGATATAGCGGGGATTGCGGGGGTCTGGCTCGATTTTAGAGCGCAGGCGGTTGATATAGACCTTCAGGTAATTGAACTCATCCGTGTACTCATGCCCCCAGACGCGGGCCAGCAGTGTCTCGTGGCTGAGGGGCCGGCCGGCGTTGCGCACCAGATGATACAGGAGGCGGTACTCTGTGTTGGTCAGGGGGACGGGCTTGCCGGCGACGCGCACCGTGCGCGTGGTGAAGTCCACCTCCACATCGTCGCAGACAAACTTTCCCTCGTGCTGGAGCGGAAGCCCTTCGGCGCGGCGCAGTACCGCCCGCACCCGTGCCACCAGCTCCAGATAGCCGAACGGCTTGGTGATGTAATCATCCGCCCCCAGCTCCAGGCCCATTACCTTGCTGATCTCATCATCTCGCACCGTCAGCATGATGACCGGTACATCCGAGAACCTGCGAATCTCCTTCAGCACCTCAAAGCCGTTCATGCCCGGCATTTCCACATCCAGCAGGATAAGGTCGGGCTGGACCTTCTCCAGCATGCGCAGAGCCTCTTCTCCGCTGGAAGCGGACAGCACTTCCCAGCTTGGCTCCTGCATGCGGAAAGCCGTGCGCACCACGGTCACCACCCCTGGTTCCTCGTCCACCACCAGCAGTCTCATGATTCGTTTTCCTCCGGACGATGAATGGGCAGCCAGAGGGTGAAGGTACTGCCGGCGCCGGGCTTGCTCTCCACGGTGATGCGGCCGCCGTGCAGTTCGGCCAGCCGGCGGGCAATGTACAGCCCCAGGCCCACGCCGGCGCGCTGCTGCCGCCCAACGTAAAACTTGTCGAAGATGCGCTCCTGTTCGTCCTCTGGGATGCCGGGCCCCTGGTCCTGCACGGAGATGCAGGCCTGGTCGTTGCGGCGGTACAGGCGCAGGGTGATGGATGTGTGGGCCGGCGAGAATTTATGGGCGTTCGAGAGGATATTGCCCACGATCTGCTCGATACCCTTGCGGTCCACCCAGACGCGCGTCAGTTCCTCGTCCAGCTCCAGATACAGCGCCTGTTCTTTCTGCGCCAGCATGGAGCGATACGCCAGGGCTATGCGCCGCAGTAGCTCCGCCAGGTCCGTCGGTTGCAGGGTGAGCGACATCTGGCCGGCCTCAAGCTTGGTCACGTTGAGCAAGTCATTCACCAACCCCTCCAGGCGGGCGGTGTGGTCGGCGATGGTCTGCAGGAGCATGCCCCGCTCCTCCGCCGGCGCTCCCCCTTCCTCTAACGCTTGGAGCATCTCCACCGAGCTTTTGATACAGGTCAGCGGCGTGCGCAGTTCGTGCGACACCATGGAGACAAAGGTCGCCTGCGCCTCGGCCAGCGCCCGCTCGCGCGCCGTCTGCATATGCTCATGCCGCAGTTGCTCCAGCAAAAGGGAGGTCACCAGGGCCACCACCAAGAGGAGCACCAGCTTGGTGCTGACCAGATAGACCGCCCAGGGGGCGCTCAGGCCTGCGGGGCTGAGGACACATGCCAGGACGTATAGGAAGCCGGAGATATTCGCCAGCACGATGCTGGTCACCACGTTGAAGTAAAAGGCCACGGTGATGAGCACAAAGAGGTACAGGATAAAGAAGGCGCTGTGATAGCCGCCGTTGAGATATACCGCAACAGTGGCAACCAGGGCGTCCAGGGCCGTGGCCAGCAGAGGCCGGTCCGGGAGTCGGGACAGCAGGGGGACGAGGGTGCGCGCCAGAAAGTAAAGGGCCACGCCGGCGGCCAGCGGCAGTGTCCCGACCAGCCGGCCCTCCTGCGATTGGTCCACGAACGAAAGGCCGATGGCCAGTGCCAGGCTTATCCAGCGCAGGATGTTCGAAACATGCTGTACCGGGACGGACAGCATCCAAATGGGCGCATCCGAAGCGCGTGCCCGGGCCATCTTCCTCCCCTTGTATGTGTTCGGTGATATTATACCATAAAGGGGCCGGCGAAGCAGGGACACAACCCCTGCTATCATAAAGAGGAATATGCCCTAGGCCATCGCCGGTGGGCCGGCCGGGGCCGTGCCGTGCCGGCGGCGGAGCAGTGCCAAATAGCGGGGAATCAGGACGGTGTAGAGGGAGTACAGCGCCCGCGAGACGGGGAAATCATAGGCGCCGATATGGCGCACCAGGACCCCACCGAAGCCGGCCTTGAAGCGGTACACGCCCCACATGGGGTCTTCCTCGTTCAGCTCATCCGGCGCGCCCCACAGGTCATATGCGGTACAGCCGCGCCGGCGTGCCTCGCGCATGGCCTCCCACTGGAGCAGGTAATTGGGCATCAGGTGGCGCATACGGCCCGACGAGGCGCCGTACATGTACCAGGCGCGTTGGCCGAAAAGGAAGAGGAACAGGCCGGCCAGCAGTTGACCCTCGGCCCGCGCCAGGAGCAGTGCCCCGCGTCCCGCTTCCAGAAAGCGCTCCCAGACAG
>JACIWP010000259.1 GCA_014360855.1 Anaerolineae bacterium | reverse complement strand
TCATCCACAAACATCCAGCTTCGCGCCCCATCCCCATCGTTGCGCACCTCAAAGTGCACCCAGATATCCTGCCCTCTCCACGGCATCAGGTCATAGGTCCTTTCCATCCAGACGCCGGCGTTGGAGTTGGTCATCAGCACGTACGCCCACTGCTGACCCAGATAGCCGTAGCGGATGAGCGCGAACTGCCAGTCGTCGTACGACCAGTTGGGCTTGCCATCCACCACAGCCGGCAGGTCCGCTGACCTCACCTCCTTACCGGGCGCAAAGCCGGTCCAGTCATAGGCGGCTGGATCGCCGGCGTGCGGCGCCTGCGCGAACGGCTTATACCAGAAGCGCAGGGTGGCCGACCGGGCATCCGCCGGAATGGTGATCTGCTGGAAGATGGAGCTGTGCGCCTCGAAATCGATTTCCTCGGGCAGGATGCCCATCAGGCCCGAGCGCAGGCCGGCATACCTGTCGAGGGTCGTGTATCTGCCTGGCTTGGCCCCCAGCATGCTCCAGGCGCCATCATACTCAAAGCCCGGATTCACGATGATCTGCGAGCAGGACGGCGGCAGAGGAGTGCTGGTCGGCGTCGGGGTTGCCGTGGGTGCCGGCGTGAGCGTTGCAGTCGGCGTAGGAGTCGGCGTGCCGACAACCGGCCCGCACGGCCCCAGGCAGGTCCAGCGCACCGCATCGAAGGCGATGGAGCGTGTGCCGACCGCCTCGCCAGTCGCATCCGTCAGCTCCACCCGGCCGCTCGTGCCGGCGGTGAAGCAGAACTCGCCCAGGCTCACCCACTCGTTGGGGTGCGCCGCCTGATTCACCACCACCGGTGTAACGCCGTCGCGATGATAGACCATATAGCGGGCGCTGGAGGTGGGTGTGTAGGCGGAATAGCCGGCGGGAATGTACACCTCCACCCGGTACCGCATCGTGGCGGGCACCACCGGCTGCCAGCGCGCCCAGTTATCCACGACGGTGCCGTTGGAAAGCGTCCACCACATATGGCCGGCGTATCCCGTGTTGACGCCGTGCCAGTAGGCGGTGGTCCCGAAGCGGGCAAAGCCCGGGTCCAGGTCATCCACAGTAAACGGCGGCGGACATTCCACCGTGGCCGTCGGCGTCGGGGTGGGCACCGCCGTCGGCCGATCGCCGAAATCATACCGCACGATGGCGCCCATCATGGGGATCTCGAAATTGATGGTGTCCGGCGTGGTCGAGACCGGGTATCCGGGCGGGTTGGTCTCCACCAGCGTATGCATGCCCGGCGTCAGCCCGCCGAAGTAGTAATACCCGTCCCACGAGGTGGTGTACGTGTAGATACCGTCCAGGGTCAGCAAGGCGCCCGAGAGCGTGGGCTCCGCCATGTCCCACACGCCGTTGCCGTTCATGTCATGATAGACGAACCCGTAAATGGCACTGCCGGCGCCCGGCGTTGTGGTGGCCGTGGGCGTGCGCGTCACGGTCGGCGTGTATGTCACCGTCGGCGTGCGGGTGATCGTCGGCGTCGAGGTCGGGGTGAACGTCGGCGTGATGGTGCGCGTCGGCGAGGGCGTGAACGTGGCGGTGCGTGTGGGGGTCGCGGTGGGCGCCGGCGTCGGCCCGGCATACTCGCGCGCGATCATGGGCAGTAATGCCTGATACCCTGTGACGGAACTCACGGCGTTCAGCTCCACGTGCCGCAGATCGCCGTTGCTGGTCCAGACCGGCGTATCCGGGCCCATGGGCGTGGCCGGCCAGCCGTTGATGGTGAACGAAATGGTATCACCCGGGCGAGCGCCCTCGTCCACAGCGGTCAGCGGATCATCGCGATAGACCGCCATGATGCCGTACTGGCCTGGCATGGTGGTGACGAACAGCCCGCACAGCACCCCATCCGGGTCGTACGCCCGCACCACAGCGCCCACGGGCAGGGGCGCGCCGTCCAGGAAGGAGTTGACGCCGTAGAAGTTGACCCACTCATTGGTGGGGATGACGACGCCCGGCGTCCCCGTCGGCGTGGGTGTGCGCGTGCGGGTGGGGGTGCTGGTAGCCGTAGGTGTCACTCCCGTGGGCGTCGGCGTGCGCGTGGCGGTGGCTGTCGGTGTGGCCGTGGCCGTCGCCGGCACTGTCCCGGTCGGCGTCATGGTGGGCGTGAACGTACGGGTCGGCGTCGGCGCCGCGCTCACCGCGTTCAGCTCCACATGCCGCAGGTCGCCGTTGCTCGTCCAGACAGGCTCATCCGGACCCATGGGCACCGCCGGCGCGCCGTTGATGGTGAAGTGGATGATATCCCCGGGATCGGCTCCTTCATCCGCCGGCGTTGCGGGATCATCGCGATAGACCGGCAGTAAGCCGTACTGCCCAGGCATCACCACCGTGAATACGCCGCACAGGACGCCGTCGGGGTCATAGGCCCGAATCTCCGCCCCTAACGGTAAGGGCAGGCCGTCCAGATAGGAGTCCAGCCCGTAGAAGTTCACCCACTCGTTGGTGATGACGATGCCGCCCGGCGGTGTCGGCGTGGGTGTGCCGGTCACAGGTGCGGTCGCCGTCGGCGTGCGGGTTGGCGTGTGCGTGGCGGTGGCCGTCGGCGTCCAGGTGGCAGTGGGGGTCGGCGTGTGCGTGAACGTGGCCGCCGGCGTATGCGTGAACGTGGCTGTCGCCGTATGCGTGGCAGTGGCGGTCGCGGTTGGCGTGGCGGTCATGGTAGCTGTCGTCGGGGTCGCGGTGGCCGCCGAGGGCACCGCGTTCAGCTCCACATGCCGGCGGTCGCCGTGCGTCGTCCAAATGGGGTCATCCGGGCCCAGCGGTGTGGCCGGCACGCCGTTGATGGTAAAGGTGATGGTATCGCCGGACCGCGCGCCCTCGTCCTCGGGCGTCATCGGGTCATCGCCGTAGACCGGCATGATGCCGTACTGGCCGGCGGTGTGCACGGTGAACTGCCCGCACAGCACCCCGTCCGGGTCATAGGCCTGCACCACAGCGCCAATGGGCAGGGGACTGCCGGAGAAGAAGGAGTTCGTCCCGTAGAAGTCCACCCACAGGTTGGTGGTGATCGGGGTGCCGGCCGGCGTGGCGGTCGGGGTAGCCGTCGGTGCCGGGCCGGTGGGGGTCGGCGTATGGGTCGCGGTCGGCGCCGGGCTGGTCGGCGTGGCGGTCGGGGTATGCGTGGCCGTCGCCGGCGTAGTCGCCGTCGGCGTGTGCGTGGCAGTAGATGTGGCCGTGGCCGTGAACGTCGGCGTCCGGGTGGGCGTGTTGGTGACGGTCGGGGTGGCCGTCGCCGCCGCCACGGCGTTCAGCTCCACATGCCGCACATCCCCCATGGCCGTCCAGGTGGGCGCATCCGGCCCCATGGGAGTGGCCGGGATGCCGTTGATGGTAAAGATGATGGTATCACCGGGGACCGCGCCTTCATCCGCCGGCGTGGAGGGGTCGTCGCGGTAGACCGCCATCAGACCGTACTGGCCCACGGCGTTGACCACCCAGATGCCGCAGTTGACGCCGTCGGGATCATAGGCGCGCACCACTGCCCCAATGGGCAGAGGACTGCCGTTCAGCAGAGAGCTCACACCGTAGAAGTTCACCCACTCGTTGGTGGGCGTCACCCCACCGATAAAAGTCGGGGTGGGGGTGGGCGTCAAGGTTGGCGTCACGGTGCCGGCGATGATCTGCACCGTCCCGTCCTGCAGGGAACCCAGCACCGAGCCGCCGGCGAAGACCACGTCGGTCGCGCCGGCATCGAAGCTCAGCGGGGTGCCGGCAGTCAGCGCATCCGCGTGGAACCAGATGCGCACCAGCTCGAAGGTGCCGCTGGGCGGCGGGGCCATGAAGTCGCGGCCGGCGGCATAGCGGAAGGTGCCGGCGGCATTGTCCCAGGTTTTCGTCAGGACAATGGGCAGTGTGGCCCCATTGTCGGCGCCGATAATCGAGAGATAGGTCGGGTTGAACTGCAGGAGGACATCTGCGCCGTCAATCGGCTGGGCGCCGGCGTCAATCATCAGGCTCACCGCAAAGGTCTCGCCCAGCGACGCGGCGTAGAACGCCGGCTGAACCCGCACCGTCACCAAACCAGGCGTCGGCGTCGGAGTGGCCGTCGCCAGCCCAATGGCCACCAGCCCGTCCACCGTGGAGAAGGGCAGGGGATTACCGCCGTAAGCGACCTCGATAGAGGGATC
>JACIWP010000258.1 GCA_014360855.1 Anaerolineae bacterium | reverse complement strand
GGAAATTGCGCACCAGCTCCTCCAGCACCCCCTCGGCACCGCCCATCTGGTTCAGCCAGTCATGCACCAGCGCGACCCTCAACGATGTCCTTCCCCCGCCAACGCGCAGTATGATGCCAAAAGTATACCATCACTATCCCTCAGCGACAAAGCGGGAAGCGCTCCCTGTTGGTGCGATCCCCTATATGGGCTTTCCCGCATGCAGGGAAGGGAAGTTGGTGGAATCGGTGGCTCACGGCGAGAGGGGGATGACACTCACCTCGGCGATCCACAGGGTGCCGGCATGATCCACCAGCACCGGCGCCAGGGTGATCTCGGAGACGCCGGCCGGCGCGACGAACAATGCCGCGAAAGTCTGCCAGCCGGTACTGCCCCAGAAGGCGCTGGCATAAGCGCCGGGCCGGCGCCATGCCTGGCGGTAGGATACATACAGCACCTTGCCCTGCAGGGCCAGCGTAGAGGCGGTGCGCATGCGACAGCGAAGGAGATAGGCACGCCCGGGTTCCAGATGCAGACGGCGTTCCAGCGAGCCGTGGTAGCCGGCGCCCTGGGTTTCGATGCGCAGACAGCCGGCCCATCCACCGCCGCACTCCACTGCCGGCGCGATGTGCGCTGACGCGCCGGCCAGGCGGATGTCCCATCCCCCCAGGTCCTCCGGGCGCTCAAAGCGCCACACCTGGGAGCCGGCGGGGAGCACCTCCTCTATCTCCCCTGCCAATACCAGGGTCCACTGCGCGAGTTGGTCCGCCCTCTCCACGGGCATGCCCTGCTGGCGGACATATGCCTGAAGGGCCTCCCCGAAGCGCGGCGCATCCCAGTAGGAGCCTGGCACCACTTCGCCGGCGTGCTCCAGCCTCCAGGCCAGATACCCCGTCAGGCCGGCCAGATTTTTCCGGGTGGCCGCGGGCACCGCCGGGACAGCCATCACCGTCCGGTAGGCGCGCAGTGCCGGCGCCCAATCCCCCTGCGCATCGTGATAGGATGCCCAGGCGTTCAGGGCATTGAAGCGCCAGTCCAGCGGGATCGGAAGCGGCGTGGAATAGGTGCGTGCCAATGCCTCCAGCAGGTTATGGGTCAGAAACAGTGGGTCCTCCGCCGGCACCTCCCGGTGCTCCAAGGAGAGCATCAGGGCATGGGGCGGCAGGGAGCGGTCCCCGTCCAATGGGCGCAGATGGCGCGGGTCGTTGAACTGCCAGCTCTGGCCGGCGCTGTCATTCACCGGTATGGGCAGAATGTACCAGATGCGCGCCGGCCGGCGGGAAGTGGAGCCAAGCCGCTGTACCGCCTGGGCTGGCGTCAGTAACTGCAATGTTCTCGCTGTCGGCCCCAGATACACCCGCAGGGCCTGCCAGGCGTTGGCGCTGTCGGCACAGTTGACCACCCAATCCCGCTCGCCGGCCTCGCTCTTCAGGACCTGGGCGATGGCCCGCCAGTTTTCCTTTTCGGAGCGGTAGTGGCCCTGGAGAGCCGGCGCCCAGGCCAACCCTGCCGCGAGGAGTAACAGAGCTGGCAGGAGCACCCCGCCGGCCGGCCGCGGCCGGCGCGTGATCCGCCGCTAGATCCACCGCGCCAGCGCCAGATATCCGCCGGCTATCAGCAGGAACAGCAGGGGCAGGAGGAACAGCAGTCGGCGGTAGGCCAGATAGGTGCCGCTGAGCCGTGACAGCACCGCTACCGTCAGGAAAACGCCGACCACATAAGTGCTGGTTAGCCAAGCCAGCCGGCGCGCCGGTCTGGCGGGGAAGATACATGCGCCGGCCATTCCCACCAGCGCGATCCATGCCGCCGGCACCGCCTCCCCCCGGTTGGCCATGAACCAGCGCAACATGCGCAGGAACAGGTCTGGCTCCAGGCGAATAGTCCCCGGGGCGTGGAACAATCCGCTGGAGCTACTCAGCTCCTGCAGGAACGGCCCGCCGACGACATAGATGGCCCAGGGAAACAGGATCGCGCCGGCCCCCAGGAGCGCCAACGAATGTGCCCGAAGGGTTTGCCAGCCGATCCCCCCGACGGGTTCCTGACGTCGGGCGCTCACCAGGGCCAGCAGGGCATGCAGGCCCCACTGCCATGCCAGGACGATGAAACTGTAGAGGTGGTCATAGAGGGCGATGCCGGCGGCCAGGGCGTAGAGTATCCAATCAGCGCGCCCCCGCCGGCGCACGGCCCGCGCCAGCGCCAGGAGCGTCAGCAGGTGCAGGGCGAGAAAGCTGGTATAATTGCGCGCCTCCTGGCTGTAGCGGATGTGATAGGGGGAGAGGGCCAGCAGGCCGGCGGCCAGCAGGGCCGTCTCCTTGTCCCATATCTGCCGCGCCAGGGCATAGGTCAATGCCACGCCCAGCACGCCCCACAGCGCCGCCGGCAGGCGGAAGAGGAACTCGTTCGGCGGATAGGTGGTCAGCGGATGCAGGACAAAGCGCGCCAGCGGAAAATCCAGTGGTTCCCGACGGGATATGCGCAGGACGTCGGCCCAGGTGCCGGCGCTTTGGGCGAAGGCGTTGGCCTCATCTATCCAGAGGCTCTCTTCTCCCAGGCGCCAGAGGCGCAGTGCCAGCGCCAGGCCTATCAGCGTGAGCAGGATGGCAATTTCTGACCCATGCCGGCGACGCATATCTCATTCCCAGGTGCGGCGCGAGGCCGGGGTCAGGAGCATCCGCAGGAGCCAGCCGGCAGGTCGGGTGCGCCGGCGGAGGTTCTGCCGCCGCTCCGCCGCATGGCGTACCAGGTAAAACCACAGCGCCGGCACGAGGTAGACCAGAGTGAGCAGGAAATAGCCCAGGCCGGCGGCCAGCCGGCGCCATAGGGGCCCCGGAAATTCCCAGGCGCGCAGGAAACTGCCGGCCACGACGGCCGGTGCATAGGCCAGGAATTCCGTCAGATACATGTTCTTGAGATACGCCAGCCAGCCGTTGCGCGCCGCCAGGTTCGCCTTGTGCAGTCCCACCGCGGGATTGATCAGCGGGTTGGGATGATCATGCCACATCCTGGCCTGCGGCACGGCGTAGATGCGGTAGCCCTGGACGATGAGGCGCAGTGCCAGGTCCCGATCCTCCCCATACATATAAAAAAGTGGGTCGAAGGGCGGCCCATATTGTTCCAGCCACTCCCGGCGCACGGCACAGCCGGCACCGGAGAGGAACAAGGTGGGGATGGGGTCCGACCGGCCGCCGGCCGGATAATAGCGCGTGAAACCCCATGGGCAGAGGTCCAGGTAGTAGGGCGTTTCCTCATGGGTCCCCCGCGGCCGGCGCCATTGAAATATCTGCACCGCCTGCACCCCGCCGATACGCGTATCGCTCTCCGCCACCGCCAACAGATGCTCCAGCCAATCCGGGACCAGCCGCGTGTCAGCGTTCAGAACCACCACCCATTTCCCGCGAGCTTCTCGGGCGCCCAGGTTGGCGGCGCCGGCAAATCCCAGGTTCGCCGGCGCCTGGATCAGTCGGACGCCGGGGTACCGCGTTCGCACCAGCTCGGCGCTTCCATCTGTTGAGGCGTCATCTACCACGATCACCTCATACGCTTCGCTCGGGACGGTTTGATGGAGCAGGCTGTCCAGACAGCCGGCGATGTATGCGCCGGCGTTGTACATCGGGATGACCACGCTTGCCCAAAGTGAGCGATGTTCCTCTGGCATCGGTCACTCCATTTGCTGAAAGCGTAGGGTGGCGATCTGTTCGGAAATCAGGCCCAGCACCAGGATGAGCGCCCCCATGGTGAGCGAGATAGTGATGGGAATGGTCCAGGCTTTGCCGATGGCCAGCCGGTAAATGGCATAGATGAAGCCGGGGCCACCCACCAGGACACTCATGGGGCCGAAGACCTTCAGCGGCGAAAAGAGGGTAGCCACCTTGGCCATAAGGACGAAGAAGCGGAAGCCGTCGCGCAGGAGGGAGATTTTGCTTTTGCCGGCGGCGCGCCGGCGTATCTGAATGGGCACATACGTGATGCCATAGCCGCCGCGCGCCACTGCCAGCGTCATAGTTGTTGGGGCGGAGAAGGTGTTCGGCAGGAGGTAGCACAGGGATTTGGCCAGCGGGGCGCGAATGGCGCGGAAGCCGCTGGTCAGGTCTAAAATAGGAAAGCCGGCGATGTAGCTAGCGAAGCGGTTATAAACCCAGTTGGCCAGGTTGCGGTGCCAGGCGCCGGCGC
>JACIWP010000257.1 GCA_014360855.1 Anaerolineae bacterium | reverse complement strand
CGGCACGGACTCGCGGGGAGTGGTGTGAAGCCAAATGTGCAAATGAGGCGACCAGGCTGGTCTTGCCCGTCCCGCCCTTACCGCTTACGATCACGAGCTGCTTCATTGCCCCTCCAGCAACTACTGGCTGTCAGTGGCGAGCTGTCGGAGAGTGCCCATCTGGGAGTGATGCGCCAGCAGATCCTGGATGTGCTGGAACATGTTCCAGAACCCCGTGCGGTACTCCGGGTGAATGTCGAGCAGTGCCCGGCCTTGTGCAATTCCCTCGCTAATGGCTCGCTGGAAAGGAATGCGCATCAGGATCGGAAGACCTGCACTCGCGCAGAACGATGCAACGGACTCATCGCCGATCCCGTCGCGATTGATGACTACTCCGGCTGGGATCCCCAACTCGCCGGCGACCTGGGCCGCCAGGCGGAGGTCGTGAAGCCCGAAAGGAGTGGGTTCGGTTACTAGCAACAGGAAATCGGCGCCACGCGCGGTCTCGACGACCGGACATGAGGTGCCTGGTGGCGCATCGAATATGATGACGCTGTGGGATGACGTGGATGGAGGGATGGCCCACTGCTTGAGCCGGCGGATAATGGGGGTTGCCAACGGCTCCCCGGCTTGTAGCATCCCTCGAGCGAAAAAGATGCCGTGGGGTGTAATGCCGGCCTCCACCACGCCGATCGGATGAGGCTGCTCGGATATCGCGTTCTCCGGGCAGATTTGTGCGCAACTGCCGCACCCATGGCAGAGGTGCGGAAAGACCAGCGGAGTAGTGCCCAATACCAGAATGGCGTGATACTGACAGACCTCCGCGCATTTGCCGCACACGGTGCACTTCGAAGCGTCAACCTCCGGCACCAGGATGACGACATCCTCCCGGCGGTCGAATATGGGCCGCAGGTACAGATGGGCATTGGGCCCCTCGACATCACAGTCCAGGAAGGCCACCTGAGGCTGCGATGTCGCTGTAGGTGGTGGTTCGATAAGGCTCAGCGCCAGGCTGACCGCTACCGTGGTCTTGCCAGTCCCGCCTTTGCCGCTGGCAACTGCGATACGAAGCGGCCGTGGTGTGCTAGCGGTATTACTTCCCATGGTGTCCCGGGTTGGTTGCATTGTGTACCTGATGGAGTTGGCCGGCGGAGAGCTGCGAGACAGCTTCCCGAACGGTCAGCGGTGAATTGCACTGGTACATCAGGATGCCGGCGGCAGATAGTGCCGTGGTGGCATTGGGCCCAAAATCACAGCTGATAACGGCCTGCGTGCCGAACTGGCTGAGAAATTGAACCGCTTGCAGGCCGGCGCCGCCGCTGGCGTGTACCGCCGGATTTTCATGGGCCTCCCACTGCATGGTGTCGGTATCCACTAGGATGAAATACGCACTTCGCCCAAACCTTGAATCCATGGGCGCGTCCAGGCTCGGAGCACTAGCTGGGATGGCAATTTTCATGGCTCAGCACCTATTCCTTGATCAATCGCGTTCCACAGTTCGGACAAGTCATGTCCATGCACCGCTGGCCGGCGATGTGCGGGGTCCGGTAGCCGCATTTTGGACAGACACAATATCCACCAGGGCCGGAACCAGGTCGGTTCCCTCCACCTCGGCCCTGTCCACCTCTACCGAGACCGCGACCACCTTGAAACAAGAGTTTACCCGCCATTGTGTACCTCCAATAGAGTAGTGAGAGTTATAGCAGAGCCTCAACAAACAGGTTGTGATTTACTTGCCGCGTCCCCAGCGGTGTCTATGGAGGCCGCGCGGTCTTGTTGCGGCGTTGGATGTGGCATACCGCCTGACTGTGGCACCGCCAGCCGATGTAGTGGCAGGCGTATCAGTGAGCCCAATGCGGGACTCCCTCCAGGCCGCAATAGCCGCGGGCAGGAGGTTCCGCGTCACCCATACTAATGCACTGCCGGCCAGGGGCAGTAGCCGGCCGCGCAGGGTGCTTGTGGGCAGTACCTCCGTTGTCGGCCGGCGGATAACGTGGGCATTGGGCATAGATATCACTGCCGGCACCTCACGGCGTTTCCCTGTCTCATGGTACGCCGGTACTTGCTCGGAAACAATGGCGTCCAACGGACATGCATCCGCGCACGCGCCGCATCCGAGGCATTTCGCCGGGTCAATATTGGCCCGATTATTTTCCATTGAGATGGCCCCGGCGGGACAGACCTCCAAACATTTCTCACAACCGTTGCATCGCATCGGATCGATCCGATACATCTCGCTTCCCCCTATCCCTCTCTACCCCTCTGTCGTATTGCTGTATTGATTATACCAGATTATATGCAAAATGTCAATAGTGACAAAAAACAGATAGCAGTGGGACGTTGTATCGCAAGGGGATTACTTTCAGGGACAAAGTACCGGAAGGCACGGCAGTCTCGGAAAAGCACAAAGGACCAGGCCGGCCCGCACCCGGCCTGGTCCCCGGAATAGAAGCCCGATGATGGTCACTCGCCGGCGCCGTTCAACAGCGCATACTCCAGGCTGTCCGCCAGCGCGATCCAGCTCGCCTCGATAATGTTGGTGGAACTTCCCACCGTGGTCCAGCTTTTCTTGCCGTTGGTGGAGGAGATCAGCACCCGCGTCTGGGCGCCGGTGGCCGCCTCGCCGTCAAGAATGCGCACCTTGTAATCGGTCAGATGCACGTCCGCCAGCTTGGGGAAGAAGGGCAGGAGCGCCTTGCGCACCGCCAGGTCCAGCGCGTTCACCGGACCATTGCCCTCGGCGGCGGTGTGGATGATCTGATCCTTGACCCGCACCTTGACCGTGGCCTCGGCGGACATCCCGCCGTCGCGCCCGCTGGTCACCAGCACATGGAAATCCACCAGCTCAAAGGGGCGCTGGTAGCCCGGCCGCGTGCGGTGGAGCAGTAATTCCACTGAGCCGTCGGCCCCCTCGAACTGGAAGCCCTTGTTCTCCAGCCGCTTGATCTCCTGGAGCACCTGCTCCAACTGCTCTTTGCTGACTTCCCACCCCAGCTTCAGCTCCTGGAGCTTGTGCAGGATGTTGGACTTGCCGGAAAGCTCGGATACGACGATGCGCTGGGTGTTCCCGACCAGTTCCGGGTCAATGTGCTGATAACTCTGGGGGGATTTCAGGAGGGCGTTGACATGGGTGCCGGCCTTATGGGCGAAGGCACTGCGCCCCACATAGGGCATGGTGGGATTGGGCGCCATGTTCGCCAGCTCGAAGACGAAGCGCGATAGGCTGGTCAGGCCGCGCAGTTGCTCGGGGCTGACCACCTGATAGCCGAGCTTGAGCTGGAGATTGGGGATGATGGCGCACAAGTCGGCGTTGCCACAGCGCTCGCCGTAGCCGTTGATAGTGCCCTGCACCTGGGTGACGCCGGCCTGCACTGCCAGCAGGGTGTTCGCCACGGCCAGGCCGGCATCGTTATGCACATGGATGCCCAGCGGCACGCTGGTGGCTTTCTTCACCGCCTCGATGGCTTGGGCCAGTTCCGCCGGCATGGTGCCGCCGTTGGTATCGCACAACACCAGGACGGCCGCGCCGGCATCCGCCGCCGCTTCCAGCGTGCGCAGGGCATAGTCCGGGTCCTCTTTGAAGCCGTCGAAGAAGTGTTCTGCATCGAAGAAGACGATCTTGCCCTTTTCGCGCATATACCGCACGCTGTCGGCGATCATGCGCAGGTTTTCCTCGTAGCTCACGCCCAGCACCTCGCGCACGTGGAGGGCGGAGCTTTTGCCCACCAGCGCCACCGCCGGCGCGAAGCAGTCCACCAGCGCCTGGAGGTTGGGGTCATCCTCCGGGCGGAGGTGGGCGCGCCGGGTGGAGCCGAACGCCGTGATGATGGCATGCTTCGGGGGCGCCTCGCGCATGCGCTCGAAGAAGCCGGCGTCCTTGGGGTTGGAGCCGGGCCATCCCCCCTCGATGTAGTGAATGCCGAACTCGTCCAGCTTACGGGCGATTTTGATCTTGTCATCCAGCGAGAAAGAGATGCCCTCTTGCTGCGCGCCATCTCGCAGGGTCGTATCGTACAATTCCACGCTTCCCATGTTCTCCTCCAGGTTGCCGAAATGGTAGAAACACAAAAGGCGCCCCCGCCGGCGATGTGCCGACGGTGAGAGCGCCTTTGCCAATGACCTCCGCAGGTCCGTAAAATAAAAGCCCACCGGTTGGGAGAACCGGTGGGCTGTGTGATGTCTGG
>JACIWP010000256.1 GCA_014360855.1 Anaerolineae bacterium | reverse complement strand
TACCAGCGAATCGCAGGCGGTCCTTCACTATCAGAACACGCCCTTCCCGGAGTTTATCGCCCAACTGCGCCGTGCCGCCCAGGAAGCGTTCGGATGGTGAGGTGCCGGCATGTACTGTCAAGCTTGGCGACAATAAGGCTTGACAAAATTCCAAACTACCCATATATTAGAATATAGTAATGTATACTGCTTGGCGCGTGAGCTCTCCTCTCGTCGAACCTTTCGTTCCAGCCAGTTTGTCCGTCAGCTTTGTCTTCGTACTGCGTCGCACGGGCAGTGACCCTGCCCCCTCATCACACAAGGAGGTGGAGGTATGTGGATTTTGCGCATCAACATGACGGATCGCTCCTATCAGCTGGAAGATGTCCCCGAGGCGTACAAGTATTTGGGAGGGCGAGGGCTGACCTCCACAATTGTGCATGACGAGGTGCCGCCGCTATGTCATCCCCTGGGCCCCAACAACAAGCTGGTCTTTGCGCCGGGCATCGTGACCGGGACCACCGCCCCGACCTCCGCGCGCATTTCCGCCGGCGGCAAATCTCCCCTCACCTGGGGTATCAAGGAGTCCAACGCCGGCTCGGCATGGCCCCAGGACCTGGCCGCCATGCACATCAAAGCCATCGTGGTGGAGGGCCAGCCGAAGGAAAAAGGCAAGTGGTGGATGGCGCATCTGACCTGGGACGGGAGCAAGCCCAAGGTCGAATTCCTGCCGGCGGATGAGTATGCCGGCAAAGACCTGTATGAGGTCTACCCCAAGCTGTTCGAGCGCTTCGGCGAGAAGGTGAACATTGCCGGCTGCGGCGTGGCCGGTGAATTCGGCTATGGGAACGCCGGCATCGTGTACAACGATATGGCCCGTCGGCCCAGCCGCTACTCCGGCCGCGGCGGCTTGGGGTCCGTCATGGGGAGCAAGGGGTTGAAGTTTATCGTGGTGGATCGCACCGGCGCGCCGGGGGTACAGTACGCCGATCAAGCGCTCTTCGACGAGGGGCGCAAGAAGCTTATTGATGCCCTGCGCACCCATGACATCACCAAGCCCAAGGGTGGCCTGAATACCTACGGCACAGCCGTGCTGATCAATATCATGAACGAGGCCGGCGGCCTGCCCACCCGCAACTTCGCCAGCGGCCGCTTCGAGGGCGCTCCGAAGATCGCCGGCGAGGCTATCTTCGAGGGCAATAAGCAGCGACTGGGCAAGGAACTCTACAACCATGCCTGCAGTCCGGGTTGTATCATCCAGTGCTCCAACACCTGGCATAAGCCGGATGGGACCGAGCACACTTCCTGCGTGGAATATGAGTCCGACTGGGCATTGGGCGCGAACTGCGGGATCGACAGCCTGGATGATATCGCCGAAATGGTGCGCCTCTGCAACGCCTACGGCCTGGACACCATCGAGACCGGCACGACGCTGGCAGTCGCCATGGAAGCCGGCGTCATCCCCTTCGGCGATGGCGAGAAGGCCATCGAGCTGGTGCATGAGATGGGCAAGGGCACGCCGCTGGGCCGCATCCTGGGCGCCGGCACGGCCACAGCCGGCCGTGTGCTGGGCGTGACCCGCGTGCCGGTGGTCAAGGGGCAGAGCATGCCGGCCTACGAGCCGCGCGCCGTCAAGGGCATCGGCATCACCTATGCCACGAGCACCATGGGCGCGGACCACACCGCCGGCTACACCATCGCGCCGGAAATCCTGAGCGTGGGCGGCAAGGCGGATCCGCTCAGCCCGGAGGGCAAAGCCGCGCTCAGCCGCGCCTTCCAGGCTACCACGGCCTTCATTGACTCCTCCGGCCACTGCCTCTTCATCGCCTTCGCCATCCTGGACATCCCCAGCGGCATGGAAGGCTTCGTCCAGGAGTGCAACGGCGTCCTGGGCACCAAGTGGACCGTGGATGATGTGCCGAAGCTCGGCGCGGAGATCCTGCGCAAGGAGCGGGCCTTCAACGAGGCCGCCGGCTTCACCAAGGCCCATGACCGCGTGCCCGAGTTCATGAAGTACGAGCCACTGCCGCCTCACAACCAGGTCTTCGACGTGCCGGACGAGGCGCTGGACTCGGTCTTCGGCGAACTGTAACCCGTCCAGGGCGGGCGCTGCGGGCAGGGCGAGCCACTCCGCCCTGCCCGCTTCTTTTATGGGAGGTGAAGTACCGATGCCCATTGTGCGAAGCGATGAGGAAGGCCGGCTGATACTGCCGGGGGAATTTTTGGCGCGCCGGCATATCCCGCCCCAGAGCGAATACTGGCTGGACGAGCGGGACGGCGATATTATCCTGCACCCGCGCCGGCCGGACGTGCGCAAGCTCTATATCGAGCCGACCACCGGTTGTAACCTGCAGTGCCGCACCTGCATCCGCAACGTCTGGGAGGACCCGATATCTCTCATGCCGATGGAGCTGTTCGAGACCATCGTCCGGGGGATGGAGGGACTGCCCGAGCTTCAGCGGGTCATCTTCACCGGCTTCGGCGAACCCTTGACGCATCCGCACATTCTGGATATGATAGCAAAAGTGCGGGAGCGCGGCGTTGCGGTCACGGTCGGCACCAACGGCCTCCTGCTGGATGCCCATATGGCGGAAGAGCTGGTGAGGCTAGGAGTGGACCGGCTGGTGGTGTCGGTGGATGGCGTGCGGCCAGAGACCTATGCCGGCATCCGCGGCGCCATGCTGGCGCGGGTGCTGGACAACGTCCGCCAGTTGAACGAGGCGAAGAGCCGCCTGGGATACCTCACGCCGGCGGTGGGGTTTGAGTTCGTCGCCCTGCGGAGCAACGTGGGGGAGCTGGCGGAGCTGACCGGCCTGGCCTCGCGGATGGGCGCAGCGCGGGTGCTGGTCAGCAATGTCCTGCCCTATACCGAGGAGATGCGCGAGGAAGTGCTGTACGGCTATGAGCCTCGGCCGCCGTTCAATGCCGGCGGCTGGCCCGTGAAAGCCGATGCCTGGGTCATGTGGGGCACGCTGGAACTGCCGCGCATGCATTGGGGTGCCGAGCGGCGGTGCCGCTTCATCAACGACCGGGCCATGGTTATCGGGTGGGATGGGGGCGTCTCGCCTTGCTATGCCCTGTCCCATACGTACAGCTATTACGCCATAGATGGTCGGAAGAAGTATGTGAGCCGGTATGTGCTGGGCAATGCCGGCGAAAGCCCTCTGGCAGATATATGGATGTCCGAGACCTACGTGCGCTTCCGGAGTGAGGTGCGGAGCTTTCATTTCCCCTCCTGCCCGGACTGCGATCTGCGGGAGACCTGCGACCTGCGGGAGCGCAACGAGGGATGTTGGGGGTGGAACCCGTCCTGTGCCGATTGTCTCTGGGCACAAGATATCGTGCGCTGTCCATAATATCGTTATCGGGATGTGGGTGAGGATGCGATGCGTCTGACGGTGAAGTTGTTTGCAACGCTGGATAAGTTCCGCCCGGATGCCGCCGGCGGCAGGCCGTTCGAACTGCAGGTACATGACGGCGCCACCGTGCAGGAAGTCATCCATATGCTGGGCCTGCCCGATGACGTGGTGCGGGTGGTCTTCGTCAACGGGCGCGCTCGCCCGCGGGATTGGGTGCTTTCGGACGGCGACGAGCTGGGCATTTTCCCACCCATTGGCGGAGGATGAGATGGCAGAGATTCAGGTGGATGTCTGGTTGTACGGCCGGCTGGCACGCTATGCCGGCGAAGGGGCCGGCAGTGGGTACGCCAATGTCAAGCTGAGCCTGCCGGCGGGCAGTACCATGCGCCGGCTGCTCGAACATTTCGGCATTCCCTCCGAGGAGCGGGGCATCACGTTCATCAGCGGCCAGCTCAGCGCCATGCCCGGCCTTCAGCCGGACCTGGATCACGTCCTGCAGGATGGCGATCGGGTGGGGATTTTCGACCTGACCAGTATGTGGCCGTTCCAGTACCGCCATGGTGCGGCTATGACGGAGGAAATGCGCCGCGCGCTGGCAGAGCGGGAGGATGCCGGCCTGCATCATACCTATCGCGGCGCCTAGCGCCGGCCCTGTTTCAGGCCCTTTCGCTGGCCCGCTGGCGCGCGGCCAGCCAGGCGGATTTCAGCCACTGCAGGTGCTGAAGCTCTTCCAAGAGCAGTTGCGTGACCAGTTTCGCTGTCCTCGTGTCCTCAATAATGCCTAACAGCAGTTCCAGGTATTGACCGGCGCGGCGCTGTTTCTCGCCCAGGTCGAAGGCCAGCATGCGCGCCGGGGTGGAGCCGGCCGG
>JACIWP010000255.1 GCA_014360855.1 Anaerolineae bacterium | reverse complement strand
CGCGCTGTGCCAT
The DNA here is from genome assembly GCA_014360855.1 of Anaerolineae bacterium. Lineage (NCBI taxonomy): Bacteria > Bacillati > Chloroflexota > Anaerolineae > Anaerolineae bacterium. The sequence goes on along the minus strand of JACIWP010000255.1, from coordinate 4,217 downwards.
TTCCGTCGAACCCTTTTCCTGCCAGGCCGGCAGGGCGTCGCGGTTGCACAGCCTGGGCATGTAGAAGGCGTTGCGGAAGTGGCGCAGGGTGTGCTCATCCATCAGGAAGTTGCCGCCGGGGCCCACGCCGGCGATGGTGTCATAGGCTAGGGTTTCCGCGTTCACGTCGAGGCCCTGGCGGTAGCGCCGCACCATGCCGCATATCTCATGGTCTATCACCAGCTTCTCGTAGGAGAAGGTCAGGTATGAGCCGAGGATGCCGGCGGCGTGCAGGACGAAGTCAATGCCGGCGTTGACGGTGGTGAGCAGGGACATCATGGATTCCAGGCCGGCCTGGGCATCGGGGATCTGCGAATCGGTGAGACTGCCGCCGGAGCGGCTGGGAAGGCCGTAGAAGCGGCCCATCTGCGCCTGGCAGGCGACGAGAACGGAATATTCCGGACTGCCGATGGCGGCCGCGGCCGTGTTCATGTCCATAATGGTGCTGGTGGAACCGTAGACGACCGGTGTGCCGGGGTTGATGGCCTGGGCCAGGACGACGCCGCTGAGGATTTCAGCGTTGATCTGGGCGATCATGCCGGCCAGGGTGACGGGGGCGGTCGCGCCGGCCTGCGCCATGCTGGCGATGACCATGGGCTGTCCCCATTCGGCGAAGGCCATCAGGGCCTCCAGCATTTCCGAGGCGAAGCCCAGGGGGCTGAGGGTGTTGATGAGCCCGATGGTGACCGGCTTATTGCGCAGGGCATCGCGGTCGCCGAAAACGATGCCGGCCATGTCCAGGGTGGCCTGCGCGCCCTTCTGCCCGTTGCTGGAGGCGATGAAGGGTTTGTCGGAGTAGCGGAGGTGCGCCATGAGCATATGGAGATGGGCACTGCCGGCCGGCACATCGTGCGGTTCCACCAGGAGGTGCCCGGAGAGGTCCAGGTGGGGCAGTGCGTCAATGATGCGCACCAGGTTCTGGTAATCCTCCATGGAGGCATAGCGCTGGCCCTTTTCGTGGTCCATCAGGAAGGGCGCGCCGTAGCCGGGCGCGAAGACGGGGTTGCCGCCGCCGACCACCACATCTTTCTGCGGGTTGCGGGCGTGGATGGTGAAGCGGGAGGGGGCCAGGCGGATGCTTTCCTCCACCAGCCGGCGGGGCAGGTGGACGCGTGTGCCTTCGACCCGGGCGCCGCTCCGGCGGAGCACCTCGCGCGCGGCCTCCACCGGCATCTCCACCCCCACCTCTTCCAGCAGGCGCATGGACTGCTCATGGATGCGCGAGACGTCTTCCGGGGTCAAAAACTCCACGAATCGCTGTAGCATGCTTCTTCCTCCCTGGAGCAGTAATGTTGCTTGTGGCCGGCCCGCCCATTCGGAGTATATCCAATGTATGCAAGCGGCCGCCAAAGAAAAATCACCCTGCTGCGCTAATTACAGGGTATCATATTTTGATGCCGATGTCAAGTATGCCAGATATATATCGGTAAGCGCGCAGCGGAGGGATCGGCCAGGGTGTTGACTGAAAGGGAACGCTCTGGGTAGCGGCCAATGAGCCGGCCGGTCGGGGAGACATGGCCGGCGTAAAGTTGACAATCTCGCCCGTGCGTGCTACATTAACGATAGATTGGAAAGGGTGTTGGCGCAGGCGAGCCAGCGCGATACAGCCCAGCGCCACAGGAGCAGGGGTTTCTGAACCGGATGCACCCGCTATCGCGGTGAGGGGTGTCTTTGTACAAGCCGAACACGGCGGTAAGCGGAACCGTTGGTAACTTGATGGAGTATGATGACGTTGAAGGCTTCCAGCAGTGATGACAGTCGTCCCCATATAGGGGCGGCCGACGTTGGGTGGATGAACCACGTTGACAATCGAATTCTGGCCGTGACAGGACAGCTCGACCTGCCGTAGGGAGGGGAGGGACTGCCGGGCGCAGTCCATGCCTGCCCAGGGCGAGGCCGCAGCCTGTGCTGTGGCCTTTTTTGTTGCCCTTCCGCCGGCCTGGTGAGACGATTTTTGCGACGGAGAAGGAGAACGATGAACGTGATCGCTGTACCCGAATCCAATACGCTTTCCGAAGACGACCCATCATCACGTAAGGGCGGTGCGCCCACCTTCTCCGCGCCGTAATGGGCCCTGGCCCCTGACGCGCTGTTCGCTCCCCCGGTGCCAGGAGAAGGTGGACTCACCGTCCTCGAGTGCACTCATCCTGGCAAAAGGAGGACGACGATGGAACAGCGCGTGCTGGACACCATTCTGGATCGCGTGCGAGACCGGCTGGAGCACGACGATCTGGCCGGCGCGATCGATATCATCGAACGCCTGTATCCCCCCGATCAGGCGGACATCCTCAGCGAACTGGAACCCGAACAGCAGGAAGCCCTGCTGACCCAATTAGAGACCGAACAGGCCGCCGATATCCTCGAAGAGCTGGAGAATGAGGAAGCGGCGGAGATTGCCTCGCGCCTGCCGCTGGAGACCCTGTCTGACATTGTGGATGAGATGGAGACGGACGAGGCGGCCGACCTGCTGGGCGATATGGAGCCGGAGCAGGCCAGTGAAGTGCTGGCCCGCATGCGGGATGCCGATGACGTGCGGCCGCTCTTGCTCCATAAAGATGAAACCGCCGGCGGCCTGATGACCTCCGAATTCCTGGCCCTGCGCGAGCGCATGACCGTGCGCCAGGCGCTGGAGGCGGTGCGCCGATGGTCGCCGGAAAAGGAAGAGGCGGTGCATTACCTCTTCATCGTGGATGACCAGGACCGCCTGCAGGGGATTGTCAGCCTGTATGAGCTGATCAAGGCCGAACCTGACCAGCGCCTGGGCGAGATCATGTCCACCGATGTCATCAGCGTGTCGGCGGAGGCGGACCAGGAACAGTGTGCGCACCTCATGCGCCGCTATGACCTGTATGCCCTGCCCGTGGTGGATGCCGGCAACCGCCTCATCGGTGTCATCACCGTGGATGACATCGTGGACGTCATCGTGGATGAGCAGAGCGAGGATATGGAGCGCTTCGGCGGCTCCCTGCCCCTGGATAAACCGTATCTGGACACCTCGGTGTTCCAGGTGGCGCGCAAACGCATGGGCTGGCTGTTCCTGCTCTTCGTGGCAGACACCTTCACCGGCACGGTTCTGCGGCATTTCGAGCATGAGCTGGCGACGGTGGTGGCGCTCTCGTTCTTCATCCCCCTGCTGATCGGCACGGGCGGAAATGCCGGCTCCCAGACCACCTCCACCATCATCCGCGGCCTGGCCACCGGGGAGATTCGCATCCGCGATGCCCTGCGCGTCTTCTGGCATGAAGCGCGCGTGGGCTTCTTCCTGGGGCTGATGATGGGGGCGGCCGCGTTTATCCGCGCCATCACCTGGGACCCGTCGCATCCACTGCTGGCCATCGCCGTGGGCACGGCCGCCGTGGCCATCGTCTTCTGGGCCAACTGCCTGGGTTCGCTCCTGCCCATCCTCGCCGCCCGCCTGCGGATTGACCCGGCCATCGTCTCCGGCCCCTTTATGGCGACCATGGTGGATGCCACCGGCCTGTATATTTACTTCCGCATTGCCAAGCTGATCCTGGGCATTTGACGCGGTGGGGTAGGGGAGGCGCCGGCCTCGCCCTCTAGCCCCGCCGCGCCGATGAGGAACAAATGCGGGTGAGAGTCACCTTGCAAGTGACTCTCACCTGTACCTGCTATGCCAGCTCCAGCAGGAGCTGAGCCCCCTGGCGTCCGTCAAACCGCACCTGTGTTCCCTGGGCCAGGGGTTCGGAGGCCGCCGGCCGGCCGTTCACCGACGCCTGCCGCACCGCCGCGCCGTACAGCACGACGATGACCTCGCCGGGCACCGGCCCCACCTGCACCAGAAGCTGATGGTGCCGGCGCTGATACCGCACGGCAACAGCAGGGCGTTCCTCATCAAATATGACATACTCCCCTTCGTCTGCCGGCCCATACAGCTCCAGCGTCAGCGGGTCGCACGGTTTCTGGTCCACATAGTCCATCTCTGGCCCCATGGGGATGATACTGCCGGCGCGCACCCACAGCGGGAGGATATCCAGCGGGGCCTGGATGTCCATCCAGCGTCCGCCTTCCACCGGGGCTTTGGTCCAGTAGTCGAACCAGGTGCCGGCCGGCAGATAGACGGAGAGCCGGCCATCGCGCGAGGTCACCGGCGCCACGAGGATGCTCTCCCCGAACAGGTATTCATGGTCAATATGCCACGTACTGCGGTCATCCTGATG
>JACIWP010000254.1 GCA_014360855.1 Anaerolineae bacterium | reverse complement strand
GTAGCTGGCGAAGCGGTTATAAACCCAGTTGGCCAGGTTGCGGTGCCAGGCGCCGGCGCCGGGCGGCCGCGCCCCCACGGCCATGTCATAGCTGTCCATTTTCTCCAGGAGGCGCGGGATGTCAGCTGGATCGTGCTGACCATCGGCGTCCATGATGACCACGATGTCGCCCATCGCGGCGCGGATGCCCGAGCGCACCGCCGCGCCGTTGCCGCGGTTGTACGGATGGCGAATCACCCGCGCCCCCTTGGCTCGCGCCACCTCGCCCGTCCGATCGTGGGAGCCGTCGTCCACCACAATGACCTCAAGCTCGGGAAGCTCCAGGGCGAACACGGCGTCCAGGACATCCCCGATGGCTTCTGCCTCGTTGTATGCCGGCATCACGATTGAGACCTTGTAGTTCTCCATCCTCTTACCTCTTTGCTCGGTGGATTTACTGAAGGACCTCCAGCGGCAAGAGCAACGCCCAATCCACTCGCACCTCGCCCGAACCCGAGAGCAGGGCCGGACAGAAGCCGAGGGAACGCACGCCGGCCGGCACCTCTATCACCGCCGGCACCATTGTCCAATCGATGGACTGCTCCAGCTCCTGGGCCGATTGGGTGCGGTACTGCCCCAGCCGGCGGTAATCCCAATAGCCGGCGATGACCTTTCCGCCGGCGTCCACTCGTGCCGACAACCGCACCAGGTACAGATACTTTGCGCGGGGGATCACCGTCAGCTTCTGACACCATCCGCCCTGATAGACCATTCCCTCTCCCTGCACGACAGCGGTGAGATCCCCTTCTTCATCCGGCAAGAAAGTGAGTCCGGCCGAGGGGTCTGCCGCGATGCGCCGCCAGGGGCCGGCCTCCCCCAGGGCAAAGTCCGCATCCTGCAGGAGGTTCCGGCCGGCCAGGGCGGTTGCCAGTATCGGGTCGCCATCCGCCGGCCGGAGCAGCGCGCGGGCAATTTTGCCTGCCCATCTCGGTTCCCATCTCGGCAGGGCGGTGGATAGCCACGCCGCCAGGCGTCCTTCCTCTGGCGAGAGGGGAGCAGGGCCCCCCAGTGCCTCTGTGGTGTACCAGCCGTAGGCGATGCAGGAAGCGCCGGCGTCGGTACCCTGCGCCTGCAACCAGAGGCGTTCATCGGGGAGCGCCGGCAGTTCCACCAGCCGCTCCTCGCCGGCGAGGAGCATATGTTGTGTCCAGACACGCAGATCCCCGTCCGAGCGTCCTCCCAAGAGGGAACAGAACATCTCATTCCCATCAGCTCCCTCCGCCCGCAGTGCGAGGCGCACGGGGGAAGAGACCGGACGGAGGAGCTGTAGGGAAGCCAGGGTGCCCACCGGCGCCCGCACCGCCAGCCGCGGCCATCCCCCTATCCGCAACTGAGTACTGCCGCGCGCTGTCCCGTGGGCAGGCATGCTCAGCCGGGACAGCCGTTCGGCGATGAAAGCATGGGTGTCCTGGAGGAGTGCATCCGCCAGCAGTCGAACCGTCATTGGCCGGCTGATCTCCCAGGACCGCAGTGCCGGCGCCGCGTCCAAGAGCCTCGCCGGAAGAGCATCCAGTTGGCGCAGGGCCTGCTGATACAAGCCCAGCGCTTCGCCGGCCCGGCCGGCGCGCTCGGTGCACCAGGCGGCGCCGGCGGTGGCCATGGCGAAATTGGGCAGACGGCTGTGGACCTCATCAAACAGACGGCAGGCCTCTTCCTCCTCGCCCCGCATCCAGGCCGCCTGCGCCATGCCGACCACTGCCAGCGGGGATGAGGGATCGCCGGGCACGAGATAGACGCTGTGGGTGTTCGAGCGGGCCAATTTCATGTACATCGCCGGCAGGCGGTCGAATTGATCCTCCAGCGCCGGCATCTGCTCCCTGTTCAGCACGATCAGTTCCACATCGAACCGCTGGAGCGCGTCCAATACCTCCTGGCTGATCGGGTCCAGTGCCCCCCATTGATTCACGAGGTTGAGTCGGGCCAGGGCCTCCTCCTGGCGCTCCGGTGGGAAGGAGGGGAGTGTGCCGCGGATGCCGCGCGTCGCCAGCACGCGGGCGAAGGGCCAGATGGAAGGAATTTGGTAGGTCTCGTCGGCGGACGCCAGGACCATGGGTACGCCCATGGCAGTGACCGCCGGCTCCAGGGGTGCCAGTGTCTCGTACAGCCCGGGACTGGGTGTCCACTGACGGGCCGGCCGGCCGATGATCTCCCGCTGGAGAGCGGATACCGCCAACCAGACCAGGCCGGCCAGGCAGACTGCTCCTATCAGGGTGATGAGGATGTACCGTAAGGGCACCGGCAGGATGCGGCGCAGACCGGCCCAGGCCCTCTGCCACCAAGGGAGCCAGACGTCCTCAAAGCCGTCCAGGATATAGGCGATGGTGAAGGCCGGCATGCATATCCAGCCGATGCGCCACAGCGTATTAAATTCCGTGAACTGATCCATCAGGTTGGGCAGTCCGGGCAGGAACATCAGCGCCAGCGGGCCGATCTGGTTGCCCAACAGCAGTGCGGTGGGAAGTCGGCCCCGCAGCCGGCGGGAGAGCAACAGCGGGGTGAGCAGGAGGCTGATCACCAGCAGTGGGTAGAGCACCAGCGTCGGTTCCACGATGAACCACTGACTGCCGCCCAGGAAGCGGATGCGCCCCTGCGCCAGATCGGCCTGATGCAGGAGTTCCCATGCCTGGCTCCCCGGCGCCGGCCCCCGCTTCAGCGCCATCCAGGCGGTGAAAGCGACGAAGCCGGTCCAGGGGAAGAGGCAGGCTATGGCGCCGGCCGCGCGCCGAATCCTGGAAAAAGGATGGCGCAGGATCAGCAGGGTCACCAGCAGAAAGCCGCAGGAAAGGAGCTGGAGCATCAGCACCTCGGCGTGCACGGCGGACAGGCCGGCGCCCAGCACAAACAGGCCGGCCCAATCCCGCCGGGTGGCGCCCTCCAACGCCTTCAGCACCAGGTATGTCCCCGCCGGCATGAGCACAAAAAGGGCGGTGTACTTGTCGTAGTTGATGGTGGCGATGAACTGCGAGCCGGGTTCCCGGAACCCTGGCGCCAGGAACAGCAGGGCGGCGAAGATGGCGGTGGCGCGCAGGGCGCGCGCCGGCGGGCGAAACAATGCCGCCGCCAGGGTATATGCCGCCCCAAGGGCCATGAGCGCCATCCATACCTTAAAGGGTTTGGCGAAGGCATAGCCTGGGTGCAGTCCCACCCCGCGTGACAGAAAGGCCTGGAACACCAGCCAGACGTTGTAGACCATGCGGGGACTGTCCGGGACCCCCGCCCCAAATGATGGGTGCGCGGCATTCACAGCGTTGGTGGCGATATACTCGCGGATATAGGAGTTGTACGTCCAGTTATCGGCGTTCTCCGGCCCCCAGACGGCCAATCCCAACAGGGTCAGCGTCAGGAGGCCCAGGATGAATAACCAGGCCCTGTCCTGCCGGCCGAAGGGCCAGACCCAGGGGCGCGGGCTGATGTGTCCGATGAGATGCGGCGCGAGCAGGACCAGGATGGTGGCCGCGGTCAACAGCCCGAACACCGTCAGCGGCGTGTGGAGCGCCAGGACCAGCCAGCCGGCCGGCGCCAGCAGGCCGCAGGACAGCGCTATCCACACCGCCGGCGAGGCCGGCGTCACCCGTGTCCCGCTGAGATGCAGCCATTCGTCCAACAGATAGCCGGGCACCCATGCGCTGGCCAGGAATAGGGCAACCAGCCAAATCGCCTGCCAGACGGCGATATGGTCCTGCAGGGGTGGAGGCAGAAAGGTGCCGGCCAGCACCGCCAGGACGGCGGCCAGCGCGATCGCTGTCTGCCGCCAGGGCAGGGATGCGTTCCCTCGTGGGTTGTCTGGAAGCGATCCGGTCATGGCACGACCTCCTGACCCGGTAGGGTGTCTGCTCCCAACAGCGTATAGTTCACCTGGTAAATGTACACGCCGCCGAATTTGGCAACGTTCTGCAGGTATGGGGCCGAGTCCAACTGGGCCTGGTTCACGCCCTCGGCAAAGTCTGGCAGGTTGCCTCCGACGCTCGCCGCCGGCGCGAACAAGACCACATCCACATGATGCGTCGTGATGATATCGGTGCAGGTGGGATTGTGGAGGATGTATTCGGCAGGGGCATGTTGGGTGATCCACTGGAGGGCTCGCATGCCGTCGCGGTTTAGGTTGCCGTGTAACGCGGTGGAAAGCCCTTCCTCCCGCGGCCAGATGAGGCTCACCAGGAAGAAGCCGGGCAGCCCCCAACAGAGCGCAATGGCCAACATGAGTCGAATGATCTGC
>JACIWP010000253.1 GCA_014360855.1 Anaerolineae bacterium | reverse complement strand
TCCGCTGTGCGTTCCTGCGTGGGTTCCTGCGGGGCGAGAGGGGTTTCCTGGGTACGCCATGAGAGGTGCAGGCGTATGGGTACCACGCCGCCGGCCAGCGCCTGGCCCAGGGCAGAACGCCTGTTCTCTCCCGCGGACCGCCACCCGCTCATTTGTCCCTCCATCTCCAGTCGCTGCGCGGTGATCTCCAGCCGCTGGATGACCAGCCGGCCGGCCATGAGGGCCGGCATGCCCGGTCCGGGCAGGATCGCCGCAGGGGCATCCCACGGTCCGGAGGTGTCCAGCTCCAGGGCCTCTATCTGGAGACAGCGCAGGCGGGGCGGGTCAGCGGTCAGGTCGCTGAGGAGGGGGTCTGCAGAGGGATTTTGCGCCGGCAGGAGCAGGAGACAGCGCCGCGGTCCCCCAAAGCGCAGGCGGTCTGGCTTCTCATCGCCGTTGCTGTCCAGCGCCTCCACGGCGCCGACGATCCAGCCGGCGGTGCAGGCGCGAGTGTGCGGGGTGGGGGATGGGGGCGGCGCGACGGCGGCGGTGGGCGCACCGACCAGGGAATAGTACACCTGGTCCAGCCCGGGGCCCAGCAGGATGTACAGGCAGATGGCCGTCAGGCTGAGGAAAATGGCCAGGAGCACATATTCCGCCCAGCTTGGGCCTGAGACGCGGCGTTCATCTGCCATGGTCTGACACCTGACCTATTCCAGGCCCAGCCACTGCCGGCAGGCTTTGCGTCCTTCCTGGGCGCCCTGATGGGCCGGCATCAGCGTCAGGGCCTGCTCGAACACGGGCAGTGCTTCCGCACATTTCCCCATGCGGGCCAACGCCCAACCCTTCAGGTTCAGCGCCTCCACATCCGCCGGATTGATGGCCAACGCCCTGTCCAGCGGCTGGAGCGCCTCCTCATAGCGCTCCAGGTGAGAGTAGATCACGCCCAGTTGCCGCAGGGAATCGTCCAGCAGGCTCCGCAGTTCCTCCATCTGGATAACCTCCTGGAAGGTCTGCAGGGCCGCTTCGAACTGGCCGGCGCTGAGCTGGGCCTGGCCGCGCAGGTAGCGCGGTTCGGGGTCGTCGGGATGCAGGGATTCCAGCCGGCCGGCGGCTTCCAGCGCCTGGTTGTACTGGGCCAGCACCATATAGCTTTCGTACAGCGCGTGCAGAACCTCGTCACTGGCGGCATCACCGCCGGCGAGGGGGGCCAAGTACTGCACTGCCTCCTCGTAATTCCCCTCCGCGTACAGGGCGAGACCCAGCCAGCGGCGGGTTTCCGGGTCATCCGGGGCTTTCTCCAGGGCACGGCGCAGGTAATTCAGCGCGGCGGAGGAACTGCCGCGCTGGAGGTAGTACTGCCCGAGAGCGCGCAGTACCTGAGGGGAATTCGGGTCGCGGGAGTAGGCCTCGTTGAGCCACAGCTCGGCATCCTCCCAGTTCTGGCGCGCCATGGCGGTCAGCCCAATGCCGAGGTACGGTTCGGGGGAATTGGGCATCATGCCGGCCGCCGCGCCGAACATCGCCTCCGCCTCCTCGTAATTCCCTGTGCGATAGGCGCTCCAGCCCATCATCAACAGCGCCGGCGCCAGGTTCGGCTGGGGTTTGGACATCTCCGCCGCCACCGCCTGACCGAAGACATACTGCGCGGCCTCGTAGCGGCCGGCGTCATACAGTTCCTGCCCCACTTTCATCAGGTCAGGGGTAGCGACTATTGGCTGGCGGGGCTGGGCCTGAAGCCGGCCGATGGAGACCCCCAGTGCCAGCACCGCCAGGAAGGCGGCGATGAGCGCCAGCCACCATACCCGGCCCAGCCGGCCGGACAGGACAATGGTCTTGGGAGGGGGAGCCGCCCGCCGCAGGCCGCGCACCGGCCGGCGCTCTGCCGGCGCCGCTTCGGTGCCGGCAAGGGTCTTGACTGCATCTTCGTCGCGGAACAGGGGCACCCGCCGGCGCTCCGGGCGCACGCCCCTGCCTGGGGACGATTCGGTTTCCTCCGGCAGGCGTACTTCTACCGGTCGGAAGCGGGTTTTCGGCTGACGCGGTGCCTCGCCGGCCCGGCTTTCCGCCGGCGCGGTGCTCAGCCGCGCCAGGCAGTGGGGACACACCACCTCCTCACCGCTCAATTCGCCACCGCACTGCGGACACTGCGGCATATAAATCCTCCCTCACAGGTGCAGGGACACGCTCCAGGCTGTTGATATTGTAGCATATTTGTGCGCCGGCCGCGCTGTCCGCCGGATTTCTTTAGGTTAAACCTTGGCGTGCAGTGATGGGGCCAGTCGGAAGCCGGCCGGCAGTATCTGCTCGGCCCGTGCCTGCAGTTGAAAGCGCCGATAGGCCGCGGTCTCGTCCAGCAGTCGCCGCAGGGAGCTGGAAATGGGGGAAGTGATGACATCGGCCCAGTGCACGGTCTGCGGACGGTAGCGGAGGAAGAAAAGGCCGTCCTCGCCGATGCGCTCGAACATGCAGACGTCCAGGTCGCTCAGCAGTTCCAGGCCCAGCAGGACCGTTTCCGGCCGCTGGGCGATCACGCCGGCCAGTGTGGTGAGGCTGGCCTCCCCGCGCTTGGCGCGCAGGGTATGCTTCACCAGCCCCACCAGATCCAGCAGAAGACTGCGCAGGTCGGCCGGCGGGCAGTCGCCGTACAGCAGGACCAGCCGGCGCGCTGCTGTTTTCTCCAGCGCCGCCGAGAACTCGTCGGGGCCGGGGGGCACGCTCCAGATGACGAGCGTCTCCGCCGGCGGGAGCTGGTCGCGCCGCTGGAGGAAGGGGTATGCGCCGGCGCCCCGCCCCTCTCCCCACAGGGCAATGGACTCGCCGGCCGCGGCGCGTTCCGCCCAGTGCCGGAGAATGTTAATGCCTTCGGGGGAGGCCCGCAGGTCCACGACCTCGACGGTATGCTCGGGCACGGCCACCGTGATGGGGGCGGCCGGCGTGCGCCGCACCGCCACCAGCTCGATCTGCATGCGGCGCGTGCCGCCGTACAGGTTCTGGCGCAGGGTGAAGGCCAGGTCCAGCGAACCCTGGGGTAGCAGGTCGCGGTCCCCGTTGAACCAGACCACCTCGTGGGAGATGCCGGCTTCGTCGGTCAGACGCAGGCGGTAATGCTCGCGGCGCTCCCCCACTATCTCGATGGATGCCAGGGTCAGGCCGCGCGCCGCCAGGATAGGGGTGGGGTTCCCCTCCCCGAAGGGCGCTAAGCGCGCCAGATCATCGTACAGCGCCAGGCTCAGCTCATCCCAGCGCACCCAGGCGTCAATCAGCAGGGTGTGTTCCAGCACCTGATGGGTGGTCATGTGCCGCACTGTCTGAATGAAGCGGTGCGTGAACTCGTCCAGGTCAATCTCGCGCAGGGAGAAGCCGGCGGCCATGGGGTGTCCGCCTTCGGCGATCAGCAGGTCTTTTTGCTGGAGGATGGCCTGATGGATGTCAATGCCGGGGACGGAGCGGGCGGAGCCGCGCGCCATGCCGTCCGGGCCGATGCTGATGACCACCGCCGGCCGGTGGTACATCTCGGCCAGCCGGCCGGCGACGATGCCCACCACGCCGGGGTGCCACTGTCGGCTCGCCAGCACGATGGCCGGCGGCAGGGGGCGCGGCATGGCCTCCAGCCGCTCCATGGCCATGCTCATCGCCAGGTTGGTCTGATAGCGCCGCTCCTCGTTCAGGCCGAGGATTTCCACCGCCCAGTCCTCCGCCTGGCGCTTGTCCTCACTGAGGAGCAGGCGTACGGCCAGCTCAGCATGGGCCAGCCGGCCGACGGCGTTGAGGGCCGGCGCCAGCTCATACATCACGGGGCTCGTGTCAATATCGGACAGTTCGATGCCGCCGGCGCTCAGCAGGGCGCGCAAGCCGACGCGCCGGCCGCTGGCCAGGCGCGGCAGTCCGATCTGCACGAGATAGCGGTTATCCTGCAGAAGGGGCACCACATCGGCGATGGTGCCAAGGGCGACCAGGTCCGCCAACTGCTCGACCATGCGGCCGCGGCCGAAATGTTCGAACAGGGCCTCCGCCAGCTTGTACGCCACGCCGGCGCCGGCCAGGGAGTAGCAGGGATGTTCGGGTGGGAGCCGCTTGGGGTTCACCACCGCCAGCGCCGGCACTGGCGCGGAGGGCATGTCATGATGGTCAGTGACGATCACATCCACGCCCTGCTCCCGCAGGTACTGAAGCTCCGCCAAGTCGCCCACGCCGCAGTCGCAGGTGACCAGCACCTGCACGCCGGCCCCCAGCAGTTCTTTGAGTGCCGGCAGGTTCAGCCCGCGCGATTCCTCCTGGCGGTGGGGGATA
>JACIWP010000252.1 GCA_014360855.1 Anaerolineae bacterium | reverse complement strand
GGGTGGGGCACTCCCCTCCCCGCATGGGGGAAAAGGCCTGGGGTGGGCATCCCCTATTTGCCCTGGCCGCGCGCCGGCATATAATGGAGCCATCCATACGTTGGAGCGCGGCGGAATGGACAACGCGGAAGCTGACAAACGACAGATCGCACGTGCCGCGGTGCTGGTGATGGGGCTGTTCGTGCTCAGCCGGCTGTTGGGCATGCTGCGCGAGATCGTCATCGGCCATCAGTTCGGCACCAGCGCCGCCTTGGACGCCTATCTGGCGGCGTTCCGCCTGCCCGACCTGCTCTTTCAGCTTGTGGCCGGCGGCGCGCTCGGCTCCGCCTTCATCCCTACCTTCGCCGGCCTGCTGGCCCAGGAGCGCCGGCGCGACGCCTGGCGTCTGGCCAGCGCCATTATCAATCTGCTCATGCTGTTGCTGACCGTGCTTTCGTTCCTCGCCAGCCTGCTGGCCGGCCCGCTGGTGCGGCATATCATTGCCCCCGGCTTCACCCCCGCTCAGCAGGCGCTGACCGCCCATCTGATGCGGCTGATGCTGCTCACGCCCATCATCTTTGGCGTCAGCGGGGTGTTGATGGGCATCCTGAACTCGCACCAGCATTTCCTGACGCCGGCCCTGGCGCCATCATTGTACAACCTTGCCATCATCGCCGGCGCGCTCTGGCTGTCGCCCTCTCTCGGGGTGGAGGGGTTGGCCGTCGGGGTGGTGGTCGGCGCGCTCCTGCACCTGCTGGTACAGATGCCGGCGCTGTGCCGGCTGGACGGGTTCTACGCGCCCATCCTGGGCCTGCGGGATGCGAACGTGCGTGAGGTCGGCCGGCTGATGCTCCCCCGCACCATCGGCCTGGCGGCCGTGCAGGTCAACTTCCTGGTCAACACCATCCTGGCCTCGCGCCTGCCGGCCGGCTCCCTCTCGGCGCTGAACTACGCCTGGCTCATCATGCTCCTGCCCCAGGGCATTTTCGCCCAGGCAGTGGCTACCGCCGCCTTCCCGACCTTCTCGGCGCAGGCGGCACGGGGGGAAATGTCCGCTTTCCGCTCCACTGTCAGCGCCACCCTGCGGGCGACGCTGTACCTCTCGGTGCCGGCCAGCGTGGGGCTTATCCTCCTGCGCCGGCCGCTGGTGCAGGTCCTGCTCCAGCGCGGCGCCTTCGACGCCCACAGCACCGCCTGGGTCGCCAGCGCGCTGGCATTCTACGCCATCGGGCTGGTCGGGCATTCCGCGGTGGAGATCCTCTCGCGCGCCTTTTACGCCCTGCATGACACCCTGCGGCCGGTGTTGGTGGGCCTGGGGGCGATGGGGCTGAACATCATCCTGAGCCTGCTATTGGGCCGGCCGACAGAAGCCGGTGGCATGGGACACGCCGGCCTGGCACTGGCAAACTCTATTGCTACCCTGCTGGAGATGATTGTGCTGATGGCGCTGTTGGCGCGGCGCGCCGGCGGCCTGCCGTGGGGAGAGATGAGCGCCTCCCTCGGCCGCATCACGCTTTCCGCCGGCGCTATGGGTATGGTGCTGTGGAGCTTCATGTACTATCTTGGGGAGAGCAGTGCCTGGCTGATCGCCCTGGGCGGCATCACCATCGGCGCGCTGATGTACCTGCTGGCCTCCTTGCTGGTGCGGGCGCCGGAGCCCCTCGGCATCTGGCACATGGTATCCCGCCGGCCGGCGTAACCCCTACGGCAGGAGCTTCGCATCCGCCGGCATCCCCGGCTTCAATATGCCCTCCACATTGTCCAGCGCGATTTTCACGGCAAAGACCATATTGACGCGCTCTTCCTTCGTCTGCACACTGCGCGGGGTGAACTCCGCCTGTGAGGAGATATACGTCACCCGGCCGGGGAACACGCGATCGGGATAGGTATCCACCCGCACCTCCGCCGGCTGTCCCAGGTACACGCGTCCCAGGTCGGCCTCCGGCACGTAAATGGTCAGGTGCACGTGGGCAAGGTCCGAGATCGTCATCAGGGCGGCGCCGGCGGTCGCGCTCTCCCCAGCGTGGATCATGACCGAGGAAATGACGCCGGCGATGGGCGCCCGCAGGATCAGCTTGTCGCGCTGGACCTCCAGCGCCTCGACGGCACGCTGTGCCAGCTCGACCTTGCGCTGGGCCAACGCCACCTCTTCCGCGCGCGGGCCGGCGGTCAGCAGTGCCAGCTCCGCCCGACGCACCTCCACCTCGGCCTCGGCCAGCTTATAGCCCCACTCCGCCTGATGGACGCTTGCATCGAGGGAGGCCGGCTGGGCGCGTATCTGCTGAAGCACTGCCAGCGTCTGCCGTGCGCCGGCCAGCGCGATCTCGGCCTGCTGGACCGCCAAGCGAGCCGCCTCGACCTGCAGGCGCAGGATTTCCTGGGTCGTCTTCTCGATATCCGAGCCGCCCCCTTTTGACGCCTCATAGCGGGCTTCCGCCTCCGAGAGGCGGGCACGCGCCGCGTCCAGGCGCGCCTCGGCCAGGGCCACCTCGTTCTGCGCGGCGTGGATCTGCGCGTCCAGCTCCTGAGGGTCCTCCCGCAGTCGCCGGGCATCCTCCCAGGCCTGTTTGGCGCCGGCGTCCTTCGCTTCGGCCTGCGCCAGCTCCGCCCGGGCCCGTTCCACCTGATGCGGCCGGGCGCCGGCCAGAAGCTGTTCCAGCTCCGCCTGGGCCTTCTCCACCTCCGCCTGGGCCTGTCCGATCTGGGCGCGGATGAGCGCGTCGTCCAGCGCGATCAGCACTTCCCCCTGCGCCACAGCCTGCCCCTGCCGGCCGTACACCTGCACCACCCGGCCGCCAATTTCGCTGGCAATGGTTACCTGCTCCGCCTCAATGGTGCCGGAGGCCTCGAAAGGGGCGCTGTTTTCCCGGCGAGAACCCATGAACGATAGGATGCCCGCCTGCTGGGCCGGCCAGGAGAGACAGCCGGCGGCGGTCAGCAGGATGAGCAGTGCCATGAGCATGGTGCGGCGGCGGGGTCTGGACATCAGCGCACCTCCTCGACGAAAATCCAGGCGTCGGCCGGCATGCCCGGCTTCAGGGCGTGGTCAGGATTAGGGATCTCGATCTCCACGGCGAAGACCAGGCTGACCCGTTCCTCCTTCGTCTGGACGCTCTTCGGGGTGAACTCGGCCTCATCAGCGATCCGGCTGACGCGCCCCTCGAACTGCCGGCCGGGATAGGCGTCCACCTCCACCAGCACCCGCTGGCCGGGCTTCACCCGGCCGATCTGCGGCTCCGGCACATAAACGGTAAGGGTCACCTCATCCAGGTTTGCGATGCGCAGGATGCGGACGCCCGGCGCAATCACCTCTCCTAGGCCCACACTGCGTTCGGTGACCAGGCCGGCCGCCGGCGCCCGCAGGATCATCTTCTCCCGCTGGGTCTGCAGAAGCTTCAGCGCCGCCTGGGCCTTGCTCAGCTCCGCCTGGGCCACCGCGATATCTTCCGGGCGCGGGCCGGCTTTCAGGTCCTCGACGGCGCGGCGCGCCGCTTCCTCCGCCGCCAGGGCCTGCTGATAATTGGCCTCCGCGGCATGCACCTGCGCCTCCAACGTGATGGGGGTTTCCTTTTGGCGCTGGAGGTCCGCCAGGGTCCGCAGGGCGGCCTCCCTAGCGCGTTTGGCCTCTTCCAGCGCGGCATAGGCCTGCCAGGTGCGCTGGCTCGCCAGGTTCCACTGCTCGCGCGCCTGCTCCAGGCTCTGGGGCGGCGCCGGCACCTTCACTGGCGTCGGACCACCCGGCCCCGGCACGACCACCTCCACACCCCCCTCCAGGCTTTTCACCAGGCGTTCGTACATGGCCTGCTCCAGGTCCGCGGCCTGGGCCAGCAGGCCGGCGATCTGTACCTGAAGCTCGGCCGCGGAAGCCTTGGCGCGGGCGCCAGCGAGCTGGACATCCACATCGCGCGGCGCTGTCAGGACGGCCTGCGCATCCTGCCAGGCCTGATAGGCGGCCTGCACCGCCAGCTCCGCCTGGTGCTGGTACGCCTCGGCCTTGGCGATCAGCTCCGGCTGGAACGGCGCCCGGGCCAGCGCGACGCCGGCCTCGGCCAGCGCCACCGCGGCCTCGGCTTTGCGAATCTCGGCATCTATCAGGGCGGTATCCAGCTCCACCACCACCTGCCCCTGGCTCACCTCGTCCCCTTCATCAACATGGACAGCCGCCACCCGTCCGCCGACCTCGCTGGAGACGCCTACCAGGGTGGCCTCGATACTGCCCGACGCGAAGATGTAGGGGCCGGCCGCCGGCGTGGGCGCCAGCCCCAGGCGGCCGGAAATCTCGGAACGCGCCGCCGGCGTCCGCCAAAGGTATATGCCGGCGGCCAGCACCAGCATCGCCA
>JACIWP010000251.1 GCA_014360855.1 Anaerolineae bacterium | reverse complement strand
GAAGAAATACACACAGCCGGTCGTTTTTTCCTGGCTGTATGTGCGCACTTCGTCCGGACTGATAATTTCCCAGGCGGGGTCCGGCACCTCAGCGCGGACCGAGACATAGCCGGGGAGGTTGGTTTCCACGATGGCGTAGCCGGCCGCCGGATCGCCCAGGTAGGCCAGTTCGAAGTGTCCCGACTCATCGGTCAGGGTGCTGTCCGCCGGCTGCCAGGTGTCGTTCTTGAGCGCATAGAGAGTGACCGTGGTGCCGGGGATGCCCACCGGGTTGGGCAGGTCCAGCTCCACGTAGCCGGCGAAGAAGAGCGGCGCGACCGACGGGGTGGGGCTGGGGGTCGGTTCCACATAGTCATCCCAGAAGTTGTTGCCGGGATATGTGCCGCCGGCGGCCGGCTGATGGCGGATCCAGTTGGCATTGACCACCACACCGCCGCTGGCCGAGGCCGCCCCCACCGAGGTGTAGCCCGGGCGGTCAATCTCGATGATGTGGTAATAGGGATAGCCCAGGTTGCTGACCAGTGTGTACGCGCCGCCGGTGCCCGTGCTGGTGCTGGCCAGCAGGGTCCCCCAGGAGGTCGGGGAGGTGGAGCCCCACAACTGCACCGTCGTGCCGTAAATGCCGGAAGCGGTATGCCCCACCGGGCCGCGGTAGACATTGCCCTGGAAGACCAGGGTGGTCACGTCAAAGGTCGCCGTCGGAGTAGGGGTGGAGGTCGGCCGTGGGGTAGGCTGAGCGGTAGGTGTGGGCGTGGTCGGCGGTTGATCGTAAAAGAAGACACAGCCTACCGGGTAATCCCCGAAGTACTCCAGTCGGTCCGGGTTGACCACCACCCAGCCGGCCGGCCCCTCTGCCCGGACAGAGGTATATCCGGGAGGGTTGATCTCGCGGATGGCGAAGCCTAGCGCCGGCGGGCCGCTGTAGCGCAGGACGAAGTAGCCGGTGAGGCCGGCGGACACCGCATAATCCACCGCCACCCAGCTCGTGCCATCCCAAACATAGAAGATGGCCGTGGCTCCCTGGATGCCCTGATAAGGTTCGTCGGGGGTCAGCACCCAGCCGCACACGCTGTAGGAAACCTGGTCAGGTTCACTGCCGGCGGGATGGAGGGAGCGCTGATCATCCGCTATGGGAGGGGGCGGGGTTTCCTCGGAAAGGACGGCCGGCACGGCCGGCGCATCGGGAGAGGTCATTCCGTAGGCGGCAACACCAAGTAGGGCCATTGCCAACCCGACAGCAAGCACGATCACGATCACTCGGGTCTTCATTCTCCACCGCCTTTATCAAACCTGACGAGTTGCACGGACCTCAGTCAGATGTGCAATGTACCGTTCGGTATCGTATTTTCACAATTTTTATTGTACCATCTACCACAGGCAGTGTCAATAACAACTTGTTCACTTTTGCACGCTTCTGCCTGAACAAATTGTCAAATAAGCGATGCAGGAACCGGAAAATCCACAAGCCCCTTGGGTGGGGGGACTGCGCCGGCTAAAAGGGCAAATGGTACGTGAGGGTGAGCCACCAGCGGAAGGCGTCCATGCCGGCGATCATGCCGGCGCTCACCAGCGCCGCGATGCCGGCCGGCAGGAGCAGGTCCCTTGGCGAGCCGGCCCTGTTCTCCCTCCGCAAAAGCACCACGACGATAAGGGTATTCACGGTCAGCAGGATGGCGAGGACGCCGGCCAGGCTTATCAGCGACAACAAGTACAGCGCCGGCGGCCAGCCCAGCAAGATCAGCACGGCCTCCAGTCCGCCGGCGGCCAGCAGGGCGCCGTATTCTCCCCAGCCCCGCAGGACAGGCGCCGGCTCCGGCTCCTTCCACACTGTCATCGCTACCACCGGCCAGACCAGCGTGCCCAGCGCCAGGCCGTTCAGCATGCCGGCTGTCAGCCGTAGGGCATTCTGTGGGGCATATAGATGCGGCAGGCCGAGCAGTTCCAGATAGGAATTGGCCCCATCCACGGCCCAGAGGCCGACACCCAACAGGAACAGCGCGGTGATGGGTATGGGAGGGAGGGCAGTGCACCGCGTCCGCCGGCGAAGCACCACCGCGGCGTAGGCGGTGAAGACCCCCAAGAAGGTCCCGCTACAACGGGCGCAGAGCGGCAGTCGCCGGCCGGCCAGGGAAAAGGACCGCTCCGGCAGTTGATGACAGACGGCATAGCCGATATAGTCGCCGGCGTCCAGCAGGAACGCCGGCCGAAGCCACGCCAGGATCAGCAGAACGGCCAGCATTGCGGCAGAGAAGTACAGCGTCTTTCTGGAGCGAAAATGATTCGGCATGGGCAGGCCCTGGGCGTCTTTTGCAGTTGCCGGCCATTATAACTGTGCGCCGGCGTCCTGGCAATTGGGGTGATTCACGGTTCGGGGAGGCGGTGCCACTGCACCATGCCGGCATCCGCATCATAAGAGACAAACGTGATACCCGGGCCGTCGTCCGGCCGGCAGATGCTCCCCACCCCGATGAGATAGTGCATGCCAGGAGAGGCATGCAGGATGGTTCCCCGGAGCAAGCGCTCCCTGCCGCCGGCGTCCAGCGACCAGCTCACTTGCTGGTGGGTATGCCCGTGGAAGAGGAGGCGCCGGCCGCGGGCCAGCAGTTCCGCCCAGACCTGCCAGCGGATATGTTCATCGGTGAGATATGGGAACAGCGCGCGCCAGCGCATATTCCCCTGTCGTATTTGCGCCTGCACCTGCGCCGGCCCACCCATTCCCATGAGCGGAAAGGGCGAAGAGTGCGCGGCGATGAAATCGTCCTCTTCCAGGAAGGCCGGCAACTGCAGGACTGCCCGCTGGAGCGGCTCGGCGAGCCTGCTCCAGCCGGACACTTCCCAGTTGCCGAAGACCCCGACCGCGCCGGCATCGAACAGCCGGCGGAAGCATGCATCGCCGCAGATATCCCCCAGGAAAATGATGCGATCAGGATGCAGAGAAGCGATATATGACAGGGCGGCCTCCAGCCGGCGGAGGTGCCCATGAACGTCGGAGAGGAAGACGTAGCGCATGACGCGGTATCCTGGCAGAAATTGTGGAGCGGGTTACCTATCGGGCCACAGGCTGAGCTGACGCGCCGGCGCCTGGCCGTTCAAGAGCACGAAGGGGGCGGCCCTTTGGACGTTCACGCCCATGGCGCGCAGGTGAGAAAGCTCGGTCAGGCGGGATTGCCGGCGCGCCTGCAGGATGCGGGCGGCACTGCGCGGGCCGATGCCCGGCACCCGCAGAAGCTCTTCCCGGCTGGCGCGGTTCACCTCCACCGGGAAGTATTGTGGATGCGCCAGCGCCCAGGCCTGCTTGGGGTCCTGTCCCGCCGGCAGATTGCCCTGCGCATCAAAGGGGATTTCCTCAAGCTGGAAGCCATAGCTCCGCAGGAGAAAATCCGCCTGGTAGAGCCGGTTCTGCCGCTGGAGCGGCGCCGCCGGCCGGCTTTCCAGCGGGGTACCGGGGATGGGACGAAAGGCGCTGTAATAGAAACGGGCCAGCCCCAGCCGGCGGTACAGCCGCCAGGACGTCTGCAGGATCTCCTGGTCGGTCTCTCCCACCGCCCCGACGATGACCTGGGTGGTGAGGCTGCGCGCCCTGCGGCGGGGGTCCGGCGAATGCACCAGCCGGCTGGCCAGCTTCAGGCCGGCCAAAAGCTGTTCGTCAAAGCGCTTTTTGCTGGTCAGGAGGGAAAGGTGCTCCGCACTGGGGGCTTCCAGGTTGATGGAGATGCGATCGGCCAGTTCGGCGGCCCGTTCGACCTGCGCCGGCTCTGCCCCGGGCAGGATTTTCAGGTGGATAAAGCCCGGGAATTCCAGGCGCCGGCGGATGATCTCGGCGGTGGCCAGCAGACGGTCCATCTCCCGGACCGGGTTCAGGCCCACGGTCGAGCTGAGGAACAGGCCCTGGATCATGCCGGCGCGCCACATCTGCTCGAAACAGCGCGCCAGCTCCTCCGGGGTAAAGGCGGTGCGCGGCGTGTCGCGGCCGGCGCGCAGGGCGCAGTAGGCGCAGTCGTTCTGGCAGATATTGGACAGCAGGACCTTCAGCATCATGACGGAGCGTCCGTTGGAAAGCGCCGCGCGGGTGATGTAGCGGCTGGCGCGTTCCATGGACTGGCGCGCCGGCCAGCCGCACGACGCATCACAGACATCGAAGCGGGATTCCTCCCCCAACAGCAGGAGCTTGTCCAGCACTTCCATATTCGGCCACCTCTACTCCAATTATAGCACAAATGTTCGGGACGTCAAGCCCCCTGAAGGCCACTTGACAAATTTGCCAGCCGGCGCGATACTATTGTTGTAGAATATAGGACAGTGTTGCATAATATGCATCACCATAT
>JACIWP010000250.1 GCA_014360855.1 Anaerolineae bacterium | reverse complement strand
GCGCCGTGGCCGAGGCATGGCACGAAAGGGGCACAGAGCCGCCTGCCCCCGCGGATGAGGAACGCGAACCATCGGCCAGGGACCGCCGGCGGTGGGAAACCGCCCTTCGGCAGGCATATGAACAGTGGCTGGAGCGCCCGTCGCCGGCGCTGGACATGCAAACCCCTCTGGAGGCGGCGTCAGACCCACAGCTCCGCCCGCGCCTGAAGGATATCCTCCAGCAGATGGAAGAGATCGAGGCCTCGTTTGCCTGGGCGGGGGAGCCGGCGTTGGACTGGAAGGCATTCATCAGGGAGAAAGGGCTGTTGTGAAAGGGACTGCCGCCCCACGCTGGTAGGGATTTATCGGCGGATGCTGGAATTTGCGGTGAGACACCCGGCCGGCGGTATGCCGGCGCCTGCCCTCTCGGCAGAGCAGATCATTTCCACCGTGGCCGTGCGACTGCAAGGCGTGGAAGAGCCGCGTGCGCTTCTGCGCGCCGCTATGAATGCCCTGGCGGATATAGGGCTGGACAGCCTGCTCTTCCTCCGGCAGTCGAAGCGGGGCGGCCTGGTGCTGGAAGATATCGTCCCGTCCCAACTGCTGACCCCCTTCACGATCTCGTCCGCATTCACCCTCCAACCTCCGTCCATCCCCCTGCATCACCGGTTGGTGCGCGCCTTCCGCCGCAATCAGGTGGAGATCGCCGGCGGCGGCGAGGTGAACTTGCTGGTGCAGACGCTGGGCGGGCGTCCGCCGGACACTCAGTCAGATGAACGCGGCGCGGCCTTTATCCCCCTGCGTGCCGATATCTATCAGGGCGTGCTGGTGCTCATCGGCTCGGGAATTGGGCCTATGTGCCGGCCGGCGATGGAGGCGCTGTCCGCCCTGCTCAACGGCCTGTTGGCCGGCGCCGAGCGGTTGGAGCAGGGGCGCCGGCGCCGGCCGCAGAGCGAGTGGCTGTATCAGGCGTTGGCCGCTCTCCAACAGGCGCCTCTCGAACGCCGCGCCCTGGCGAAGACGGCGTTGCGCATCCTCAAAGAACATCCCTCCGGCGCACTGGCAGTCCTGGCCCTGCGGGAAGGCGATGCGCTGGAAGTGTACGATTCCATCACGCAGGCGCTGATCCGGCTTCCCCCGAACCAGGCCGGCATCCTCGGCCGGGTGCTTTCCAGCGGTCATGCATTGATCACGCAGGATGCCGCGCCCCGCTCCATTTTGGGGAAGCTGGCCGAATCCTGCCCGCCGGCGGTCTGCGCGGTGGCGGTCCCCCTGCTGGCCGGCGTCGAGCAGAACGAGATCATCGGCGCGCTCTGTCTGGCAGGCCAGACAGCCGGCCAGCTTGGCGAAGAGGATATCCCGGGGCTGGAGGCGCTGGCCAACTGTCTGGTGGTGGCGCTGGGCGGCGCAGAGCTTCTGAAGAGCACGCAGCAGGCACTGCGGGAGCAGGTGCTCACCTGGAACACGTTGGTGGAGGTTGGCCGGCGGGTCGTCCGCTCCCTGGATTCGGAGAAGGTAGCCAAAGAGCTGTTAGAAGCGCTGGTAAAACTGGTGGGTGCGGAAGCGGGTTTCCGGATCCTGGTGAACGATGCCCACACCCACCTGGCTGTTGTGGATGTGGTAGGGCTCCCTCCCGAAGAGTATCTGGGTTCGGGGAAACCTCTGCAGGGGACCCTGATGGAATGGGTCCTCCAGCATCAGCAGACCCTTTGGATACCCGATACCAGTACCGCCGGCTGGTACACCCCTATTTTCTCCCGGTACACCTGTCCTGTGCCGCGGAATTTCCTGATGGTCCCGGTTCGCGCCGGCGGGAAAATCGTCGGCGCGCTCGCCCTGATCAACAAACGCCCGGGCACCTTCACGGCGCAGGATGTGCAGGTCGCGGAAATCATGGCCTCATGGCTGTCCCATGTGCAGGAGAACACCCGCCTGTACGCGCAGAGCCGCCGGCAGTTCGAGCGCCTGGAAGCGGCCCTGGTACACGCCGGCCAGGCACTGGCCAGCGGATATGACCTGCGTGCTACACTGGAAACCATTGTGCGGACGGCGGTCGAGCTGGTGGAGGGGGATGCCGGCGGCATTGACCTGGCGGATCCCGACAACCAGGTGATGCGGTTGGCCGCCAGCCATGGGTTCATCCATGAGTGCCTTCTGCCCACACTGCCCATTGAGAACAGCTTGGTGGGGACCGTCTTCCGCACCGGCCAGCCGCTGACCGTGGATGATATGCTTGCGGATGAACGGGTGGCCAGCCGGGCGCTCATCCAGAAGTTGGGGGTGCATTCGGGCGCCTTTGTCCCGCTGGAGGATGACGCCGGCCGGTTGGGGACGTTGTCGGTGATGCGCCGGCGGGTGGAGCCTTTCACCGCTGAGGAGCTCCAGGTATTGCGCTCCTTCGCCCAGCGCGCCACCACCGCTATCCGCACCGCCCGTTGGCGGGAGGAGTTACTGCGTCAGGCGGGGACCATCGAGGCCATCATGCAGGCCACCGATGACATCGTCATCGTGCTGGACCAGGATGGAGTGCTGGAATATGCAAATCCTCGCGCCCGTTCCTTTTGGCCCGTGGAGATGGTAGATCAATCGCTAACCTCCCCGGAAATTCAGGAAAGCCTGCGCCGGCTGGCTCAGCGCTGTCAGCGCGCCCTGGCCGGCGAAATAGACATGCCCTTCATCTTCCCCTGGGTCACGCCGGACGGCCGGCGCTTTGACTTCTCCGTTGCAGTGACATCCATGGGGGATCGCCGCTACCTGATCACCGCCTGCGATGTCACCGAGTTCAGCGCGCTGGAGCGCTTTTACCAGGCGCTGGTGCGTCGGATGCATCATGCCCTGCGCTCTCCTCTTTCCACGGTGCTGGCTACTCTCCAACTGCTCGTGGACACCCCCCTGCTCTCGCCGGAAAAGCGCCGGCAGTGCCTGGAGCGCGCCCTGGAACAACTGCAGGCGATGAAAGCCCAGCTCGAACAGCTCGAAGTATACAGCTTCTACCTCCAGCCGGTGGCCGCCGGCCGCCCCGGGCGGTGTGATGCCAGGCTGGCGTTAGAAGCGGTCCTGCATGACATGCAGGCGCTCTACCCGGACTGCGATCTCCGGATGCATGCCGGCGAGGAGTCTCTGCCGGCGGCTGTACCGCTGGACCTGCTGGTACAGCTCCTGCATCGCATCTTCACACTTATCCTGCAGATGGCGCCGCGCGCCAGGATGACAATGCATCTGGCACCCGTTTCCATAGGGGTATGTCTGACAATGCACATCCCCCATTTGCGCGACTTCTCCGTCCCCCTGGTCGCCGGCCACGTCCCCATAGAAGAAATCGGCTGGGAGACGCTGTCGGAGGAGCATGCGGCCTCTCTGGCCCGCTGGGCCGAATGGGTGCTGATACAACATCTGGTGGAAGGTCTGGGCGGACGCCTGGAGCTTTCCCCGGGCGATCCGGATTTCACGCTGGAGCTGGTTCTGCCGGCCTGGCAGGATGCGGCCGGCCCCGTCCAGCCCTCGTCCATCCCAGTGGACGGCGCAGGGACATGATGTCAGGTGCAAGATGGCGGAGCTGATCTCACATTCCACAGCCTGCGGGCACCCTTCCGCCGGCGAATGGCTGGCCGAATGCCTGCGCGCCCTGTCGTCCTGCCGCACCACGGCTGAACTGCTGGAAGCCCTGCGCGCCGCGCTGGGAGGCTGCGGCTGGCACGTGGACTGGCTCGAGGCGCGGCCGGATGCTGTGCCTCCCATTTCCGCGGACAACCCCGAGCGGGTTGTCCGTGTCCCTGTGCCCCGGAAGCCGCCACATATTGGATGGTTGACGGTATCCTGGCCGGCAGGAGCGCCGGCGCCCGAACAACGCGCGTTGGAGGCGCTGGCCGATGCGTTGGCGGTATTATGGGAGATGCGCCGGCGCGAGCAGGAAGAATCCCGCCGGCAGATCCATCGCGATATCCTGGCTGAGCTGTACGCCGCCCTCTATACCAGCGGTCATGCTGTGACCGCCCTGGCCATGACAGTGGAGGAACTGCTGGGGCGAGACCCTCTGCTGGAGCGGGTAGTCTGCGGCATCGTCCAGGGCGAGGAGCTGTATCTGCCGGCATGGGAAGCGCGCGGCTGGCCAGGCCGCTACCCTGTGCCGGCCTGGCTCTGGCCGGCGTTGGAGGCAGATGGAAATGTGGTGGAACTGCCCCGCACTGCTGGCCTGGCCGGCGAACCCCTCTCCCTGAAGGGGCCGGCCATCGCCGTCACCGTTCGTCCCCCGGACCCAACCTGCCCGGCGCGCGGCGTTATATGGCTGGAGCGTCGGGATACAGCGCCCTGGGATGAGGAAAGCAAGCGCTTTCTGAAAGCCGCTGTGTTCTCC
>JACIWP010000249.1 GCA_014360855.1 Anaerolineae bacterium | reverse complement strand
CGCTTCCGCGCGCCTCCGACGAGGCACGGCCGGCGCGCCGGTCATATGGTATCATGACGAGGAGAGGGAAAATGCGCAACATCGCTTTCGGCCTGTTGGGGGTGGGCGGCGTCGGCTCCACCTTGCTGAACCTCCTGAACGATGAGATTGTCCGGACCGAGATGGCGGCACGCGCCGGCGTCCTTTTCCGGCCGCATCTGCTGGCAGATCGGCGCGGCATTCTGGCCGCGGCGCAGGGCCTGAACGAGGCGCAGGTCCGCCGCGCTCTGGAGGCCAAGGCCGCCGGCGGTTCCGTGGGCGAAGCTCCCGGCGGGACGCCGGCCGCCTTCCTGGACGATGTCTGGGCCGCCCTGCGCGACCTGGGGGACCTGGAGCGGTTCATCCTGGTGGACGCCACGGCCAGCGACGATACGGTGCCCCTGCTCCTGCGCGTCCTGGACGCCGGCGGCTGTGTGGTGCTGGCCAATAAGCGTCCGCTCACCGGTGAATGGGGCGATTTCCTGCGGCTCACCGCCAGCCGGCGCTGTCGCTTCGAGGCCACCGTCGGCGCCGGCCTGCCCGTCATCCGCACGCTCCAATCCCTGCTGGACACCGGCGACCGCGTGCTCTCCATCCAGGGGGTCTTCAGCGGGACACTGGCCTATATTTGCACGGCGCTGAACCGGGGGGAGCGCTACTCCGAGGCCGTGCGCTCCGCCATGCAGGCCGGCTATACCGAGCCGGATCCCCGCGACGACCTGGGCGGCATTGACGTGGCGCGCAAGGCGCTCATCCTCTGCCGCATGATGGGCCACTCCATCGAACTGCGCGATGTGCACGTCACTTCCATGATCCCCAGCGCGCTGGAGGGCCTGGACCTGCCGGCCTTCCTGGAACGCCTGCCAGAGGGCGATGCGGAGGTGGAGGAAATCGTGCGGGAGGCGGCCTCGCGCGGAGTGCGGCTGAGCTACGTCGCCAATATCGGCGGGGAGGTGCCGGTGGTGGGACTGCATGAGGTGCTTCCGGACAGCCCCATCGGCCGGCTGTCCGGCACGGACAACATCGTGGTGTTCCACACCACCCGCTACCGCAGTGCGCCGATGGTCATCCAGGGGCCGGGCGCCGGCCGCGAGGTCACCGCCGGCGGCATCCTGGCCGATATGGTGGACCTGGCCCTCTGCATGCCCTGAACCCTGCTCCCATCCGGGGGTGATATCTTCACATTCATGGGGGAAAGAGATGAAGGAGAAGATTCCCGTCACCGTTCTGGGCGCCACGGGCGCTGTGGGCCAGCGCTTCGTCTCCCTGCTGGCCCAGCATCCATGGTTCGAGCTGGTCGGGCTGGCCGCGTCGGAGCGTTCCGCCGGCCAGCGCTATGGGGAGGTGTGCCGGTGGACGCTGGATGCGCCGATGCCGGCGGGAGTGCGCGATATGCCGGTGCGCCCCATTGACACCAACCTGCCGGGCCGCATCCTCTTCTCCGCCCTGCCGGGCGAGCTGGCCGGCCCGGTCGAGGAGGAGATGGCGCGCGCCGGCTACATCGTCTGCTCCAACGCCTCGGCCCACCGCATGGACCCCGACGTGCCGCTGGTCATCCCGGAGGTCAATCCGGACCATATCGGCCTGATCGCGGTACAGCGCCGGCGGCGCGGCTGGAAGGGCTGTATCGCCACCAATCCCAACTGCACCACCACCATTATGGTCATGGCGCTGGCGCCGCTGGCCCGGCGCTTCGGACTGCGGCGGGTGCATGCGGTGTCCCTGCAGGCGCTCTCCGGCGCCGGCTATCCGGGTGTCCCTTCGCTGGATATTGTGGACAACGCGCTCCCCTACATTGGCGGCGAGGAGGATAAGGTGCAGAGCGAGCCGCTGAAACTGCTGGGGACGTTGGAAGGGGATGCGGTGCGGCCGGCGGCCTTCGCGGTCAGCGCGCAGTGCAACCGCGTGCCGGTGCTGGAGGGGCATATGGTCTGCGTCTCGCTGGAGCTGGAGCGGGATGCCTCGATGGAGGAAATCCGCCAGGCATGGGAGTCGTTCCGCGGGGAGCCGCAGGAGCTGGGACTGCCCAGCGCGCCGGCCCAGCCCATCATCTATCGGCCGGAGCCGGACCGCCCTCAGCCGCGCCGGGACCGCGACGCCGGCGCCGGCATGGCCGTGACGGTGGGACGCCTGCAGGACTGCCCGGTGCTGGGGAAGAAGTTTGTGGTCCTTGGCCACAACACGGTGCGGGGAGCGGCCGGCGGTTCCCTCGTGTTGGCTGAACTCCTGGTCGCAAAAGGTCTGGTGGACTGACAAAACAGCCTCCCGCAGGATTCCTGCGGGAGGCTGTCGTTTCCTCACAGCTCGGCCAGCTCCGGCCCTTCCAGCGCACTGCCCTCCGCCGGCAAGCTCTCGCTCCCCAACCCCACCTCCTTGAGCCACAGCTCGCGATAGGTCAGGGTCCAGACCGCGGAGACGAAGGTCTGATACAGGCCGGTGAGGAAAAGAAGGGGCAGACCGATGATCACCATGCCCACGGGCACCCCGATGAGCAGGGAGGGCCACACCGTGCGGGTGGCCTGATATATCAGGAAGGCCGGCGCGCCGCCCATGACCGCCGCCAGCACGAATAGGACGATGAAAATCGGCAGGAGCACCAATCCCCAGCCGATGCCGATGGCCAGGAGCAGGAGCCAGATGACCGCCACGTTGGAGAAGTGCTCCCTCAGCATCCGATATGCTTCGGTGATGGATTCCAGCGTGCCCTTGCCGCTGAGCGCCGCCTGCCGGTAGGCAAGTTGGGCGATGACGCTGAGGGCGACGCCGGCCACAATCAGCACCGCCACGAAGAAGAGCATCAACAGCACCGTCAGCCCGATGCCCACCACCTTGGCGCTGACGGTATCCACCAGCAGTAACAGCAGGGGGGACAGCCCAATCGCGATGAGCAGGATGGCCACCAGCGCGAACGGTATCCCCAGGACCAGGTCAATCAGGAACATGTACCACGCCGGCCGGGTCCATCCCAATCGGAACCCCTCGCCCACGGTGACCGTCCCCTGCGTCTCCTCCACATGCGCCACCATACGGATCAGCGCGTTCTGGGCGAAATAGCGCACCACGATGCTGACCAGGAGCCAGAGGAACAGCAGGACGGCCACAACGATGAGCACTTTGCCCAGGGCGTTCAGGGAGATGCCCAGGTCGCCGGAGAAGGTGTCCCACAGGTACTGGAGCCAGCGAGTGAAGGAATCCTGGGCCGAAGGGTCCCAACCGCGAAAGTCCAACTGCCGGCCGCTGAAGCTGTAGCCGCGAAAGCCGCCTGCCGGGTTCCCCGACACCAGTGCCAGCAGAATGCCGAAGAGCCACAGCGCGCGGCGCGTCCATGTGATCTTGAGCGCGCGCTTCAATATCTCGGTGTAGTTCATGCGGGTATCCTCCCTATTTCATGTTATAACCGCCGGCGCGCCATCTGCACGCCGAACCAACCCCACATTCCCAGGCAGACCACCGCCAACAGCGAGACGTACACGAGCGTGGGCATCAGGAAACTCATCAGCCAGTCCCAGAACGAGGCCGGCAAAATGTTGTGGATACCCAGTACCTGACAGCCCAGGTCCCTCAGTCCCGGGATTGTCTCGAGCCAGTAGGGCGCGTTCAGGGAGGGGAAGATGCCGGCCAGCCAGCTCAGCCAGGTGTTGGCCGGCGCAAACAGGCCGGCCGCCATGACCGCCAGCCCGAAGGCCATGGTCAGGACAGCGGCGGCCTCCACCAGCGCACCCCATACCACCAGCCCGGCCGGGAACGCCCACGTTATCCAGGAAGGCCGGCGGAGATAGGATGCGGCCGGCCGGTGCGGAAGCATCTGGACGAGGGCGGAGGACAGCGCCCGCGCCCGCTCGGCCGTCGCGCCAGGCACTTCCCAGATGCGGAGAGCGCGGGACAGCCGGCGCAGTTCCTCCAGCCGATGGGCGCATTCCGCACACTGGCGCACATGCTCCTCCATCAGCATGCGCCGGCGGGGCTCCAGCTCTCCATCGGCGAAGGCCGTCAACAGGGAAACCAGTTCATCGTGCGTCATTCGCATCCTCCTCCAAGCCGCCGGCAGGGTGCTCCGGCAGTTCCAGCAGAGGCGCCAGCCTTTCCCGCAGGAGCTGGCGCGCGTAATGCAGGCGCGACATCACCGTGCCCATGGGAATGTCCAGCATCTCGGCAATCTCCCGATAGGACAGGCCCTCGTACTCCCGCAGGATAAGCGCTACCCGACACTGCGCCGGCAGGGACAGTACCGCCTGGCGCACAAGCTGGCGCATCTCCTCCCGCTCCAGGTGACGCAGGGGGGTCTCCTCTGCTGACGGGGCCGGCGGTACCGTCTCGTCCAGCGGCTGTTCAGGGTTCTGCCGGCGCAGGTAATCCAGGGTGGTATTGGTGACGATGCGACCCAGCCAGACCCG
>JACIWP010000248.1 GCA_014360855.1 Anaerolineae bacterium | reverse complement strand
GCCCGGCCGCTCTTGGCGGCCGGGCCTTGCGCTATGCCCGAGCAGGGCTCAGGCCAGGAGGAGGTAGGGGCGCTCGATGAGCTGTTTGACGCGCTGGAGGAAGCGGGCCGCCGGCGCGCCGTCGTTGATGCGGTGATCGAAGGTCAGGCTGAGCACCATCATCGGGCGGATGACCACCTGGCCGTTGACGGCCGCCGGCTTCTCCACGATGCGGCCGACGCCCAGGATGGCGCATTCGGGCAGGTTGATGATGGGGGTGAAGCCGTCCACGTCATACATCCCCAGGTTGGTGATGGTGAAGGTGCCGCCGCTGAGGTCGTCCGGCAGACTGCGGCCGGCGCGCGCCCGTTCCACCAGCTCGCGGAACTCGGTCACGATGTCCCCCAGCCGTTTGGAGGCCACATCGCGGATGACCGGCACCAGCAGGCCGCGCTCCGTGTCCACCGCGACCCCGATGTTGATGACCCCCAGTTGTTCGATGCGATCCTCCACCAACCTGGCGTTCATGTTGGGATGTTCCTGCAGTGCCCTGCCGACGATGAGCACCAGGATCTCGTTGTAGCCGGGCACCACCCCGCCGGGCAGGGGGGACTGTTTGAAGCTCTCGCGCAACTGCACCAGCGCGGTGGCGTCCACCTCGGTAAAGAGGGTCACTGCGGCGGTGGTGTGGGCGCTGGCGCTCATGCGTTCGGCGATAATGGCGCGCACGCCGGCCATCGGGATGGCCCGCACGGCCGGCGCGGGGGCCGCGGGAGCCGGCGCCGCCGGCGTCACCGGCATGGCAGCGCGTTCCACCGCCACTTTGGTGATGCGCTCCGGGCCGGCGGCCAGCGTCTCCAGGGGTAGGCCCATTTCCTCGGCCAGTTTGCGGGCGGCCGGCGTCGCTTTCGGCAGGGAGGCGGCGTAGGCCAACACGTCCCGCTCCACAATGCGGCCGCCTGGTCCGGTGCCAGTGATGCGCTCCAGAGGCACGCCCAACTGTCGGGCAACCATGCGCGCCCTGGGAGAGGCAAACCGCCGGCCTTCCGGGGCGGGCGTCGCTGTGGGCGCGGCTGGGGCGGTCGGCGCGGCAGGGGCGGCCGCCGGCGCAGGGGCCGGCGCGGCGGCTTCTGGCGCGGCCGCCGGCTTCAGGTAGCGGCTGATATCCTCGCCCGGTTCCCCGATAATTCCCACTACTTCCAGGATGGGGACCGTCTCGCCGGGGCGGCGGAGGATTTTGAGCAGGGTGCCGCTGGCCGGCGCCTCCGCTTCCAGCGCCGCCTTGTCCGACTCGAACTTGAAGATAGGCTCGCCCTTTTTGACGGTGTCGCCTTCTTTGACGTACCACTCGATAATGGTGCCGGTCTCCATGGTCTGGCCCATCTTGGGCATAATCACTTCTTTCGCCATGGCGCTACTCCTATCCCTGATTAATACACCAGTTGACGGACGGCGGCTTCGATGCGCTCGACGTTCGGGATGGCCGCATCCTCCAGCGTCTCCGCCATGGGGACCGGCACATCCGCCGCCGCCACCCGCACCATCGGCGCATCCAGATAATCGAACGCCAGCTCGTTGATGATGGTGAAGATCTCGCTGATGAAACTGCCGGTCTTGTAGGCCTCCGTGACCCCGACGACGCGCCCGGTCTTCTTGACCGATTCGATGATGGTGTCCACGTCGAGGGGCTTCAAGCACCGCAGGTCCACCACCTCGACATCAATGCCCTCTTTGGCAAGGTTCTCGGCGGCCTCCAGGGCGCGCAGTACCATGCGGGAGTAGGTGATGATGGTGACATCCTTGCCTGGGCGCTTGATGTCGGCGACGCCCAGGGGGATGGTGTATTCCTCTTCGGGTACCGGCCCTTTGGTGCCGTAGAGCATCTTGTGCTCGATGAACATGATGGGGTTATCGTTGCGGATGCACTCTTTGAGCAGGCCCTTGGCGTCGTACGGGGTGGCCGGCATGACCACATAGATGCCCGGGAAGTGGGTCCACAGCGCCTCCAGGCTCTGGGAGTGGTGCGCGGCGATGGAGCGGCCGGCGCCCCCTTCGGTGCGGATCACCATGGGCACCTTGGTCTTGCCGCCGAACATATAGCGGTTCTTGGCGCCCTGATTGGCGATCTGGTCCATGGCCAGCGGGGTGAAGTCCACATACATGATTTCAGCGACCGGGCGCATGCCGGTCATGGCGGCGCCCACCGCCGCGCCGCCGATGGCGGCCTCGGAGATGGGCGTGTCAATGACCCGCTCCGGCCCAAATTCCTGGTACAGCCCACGCGTGGCGCCGTACGCCCCGCCGTACAGGCCGACATCCTCGCCCATGATGAAGACGCGGGGATCGCGCTTCATTTCCTCGCGGAAGGCCTCCACCAACGCCTCCCAGTAGTAAATCTGGCGCATGTTGGGGTCACTGCGCACCCGCTCCCGCAGTTCCCGCTCTTTGGCGATCTGGCTGGGCGTATAGACCGTCGGGACGTACACGTCGTCGTACAGCTCGGAGGGATCGGGGAAGGGGGAGTTCAGGGCGAAATCAATGGAGATTTCGACGGCCTTCTCGCATGCTTTGGCCAGCTCATCCAGCTCCTGCTGGGTGACCAGGCCGGCCTCCAGCATGCGCCGTTCCAGGGTGGTGATGGGGTCGCGCTCCTTCCAGGCCTTCTCTTCCTCACGGGTGCGGTACACGCGCGGGTCAGAGCGTGAATGCCCGTACCAGCGGTAGGTCTTGCATTCGATGAGGGACGGCCCTTCCCCGCGGCGGGCGCGCTCCACGGCGCGGGAGACGGCGTCGCGCACGGCCAGCACATCCATGCCGTCCACCACCTCGCCTGGGATGCAGTAGGCGCAGGCGCGATCGGCGATGTTCTTACAGCTCGAGGCCTTTTCAAAGGGCACAGACATGCCGTACAGGTTGTTCTCCACGATGTAGACGACGGGGAGCTTCCAGATGGCGGCCATGTTGAGCGATTCGTGGAAGTTGCCGGTATTGGCCGCGCCGTCGCCGAAGAAGCAAAGCACCACGCGGTCCGATTTTTGCAGTTTCATGGAGAGGCCGGCGCCGGTGGCCACGGGGATATTGCCGCCCACGATGCCGGTGGCGCCCAGGTTGCCGCGCTCCACGTCCGCGATGTGCATGGAGCCGCCGCGGCCGCGGCAGTAGCCGGTGGAACGCCCGCACAGCTCTGCCATCATTTTGTTCAGGTGCTCCTGCTTCTCCTCGGGGGTTTTGGCGAGCCGGTCGCCGCGGGCGTAGCAGTGTCCGTGGCCGCGGTGGGTGCTGGTGATGAGGTCGTCGTCGCGCAGGACGCTGATGGCGCCGACGGCGACAGCTTCCTGGCCGGCGTACAGGTGGGACGCGCCCTTGATGATGTTGCGGCCCAACAGGTCATAGACCGCTTCCTCAAAGTTGCGGATGATGCGCATCTGGCGCAGGTAATCCAGCAAATCCTCGCGGGTGATGCCCTGTGCCTGCATGATGGTCTTCAAGTCGGTGGCGTTCATATTCTCCTCATTACCCCTTTTATCGTTCTGGTCTGCGCAAGGGCAGTGTTGGGACGGGTGATGCGGCCGGCTCCTGAAGCGGGGCGACGCGCACATCCACGCCGGCGGCGCGGAGGCGCGCAATCACGTCAGCCGGCGTCCGCTCATCGGTGATGATACGGTCGAAGGCCTGGATGGGGGCGACGATGGCGTAGGAAGTGCGCCCGAACTTGGTGTGATCCACCAGCAGGATCTTCTGGCGGGCGATTTCCAGCATGGCCGCCTTGACCTCCGCTTCGTACAGGTTGCTGTTGGTGACGCCGGCCTCCAGGGAGATGGCCGGCGTGGCCAGGAAGGCCTTTTCGGCGGTGAAGCGGCGCAGGGTGGCCACCGCCAGCGGCCCGACGAAGGAAGCGGTCGGCTCCCATAGGGTGCCGCCGGTGTTAATAACGGTGATGTCCGGCGCTCCGATGAGGATGTTGACGACGTAGAGGGAGTTGGTGATGACGGTGAGGTGGCGCTTGCCGATGAGCCGGCGGGCGAAGTGGGCGATGGTGGTGCCGGCGTCCAGCACGATGGTGTCTCCGTCCTCCACCAGTTCCGCCGCCAGGCGGGCGATGGCCTCTTTCTCGGCCAGTTGGGTGCCTTCGCGGGCATAATAGGGCAGGTCGCCAGGGGGATATTTCAGCAGTACCGCGCCGCCGTGGGTGCGCCGCAGGACGCCGCGCTCCTCCAGCCGCGCCAGGTCCCGGCGGATGGTCATCTCCGAGACGCCAAGTTCCTCGCTCAATTCCGCTACGGAGACGCTTTGCCGCTCGTTGATCAATTGGAGGATCCTGGTCTGGCGTTCTGCCGGCTGCATTCCCCACCCCTGCTGTTCATTCAAACACATTATATCACATTTTCTTGCGCATTTCAAGATAGATAGCACAAGATATCCGACAGCAAGGGGCTGGGCGCC
>JACIWP010000247.1 GCA_014360855.1 Anaerolineae bacterium | reverse complement strand
CACCTGGAAAATAGTATCACGGCGGGGAATCCGACGCCCGATGGATGGGTAGCCGGCAAACTCCTCCGTCGGCGCTTCCTCGATAATCATCCCTGGTTCGCCGGGCTTTACCAGGGGCACTTTGCGTATCACATCGCGTTCCATCAATCCCCTCTCCTACTTGACGCTGGATCTCATGGCGCGGCCGGCGCTCTTCACCGCTTCCACGATCTTGGTGTAGCCGGTACAGCGGCAGAGATTGCCGGCCAGCGCCTCTCGAATCTCCTGCTCCGCCGGCTCCGGGTTCGCATCCAGCAGAGCCTTGGCCGAAATCAGCATGCCCGGTGCACAGAATCCGCACTGCACTGCGCCGTGCTGTTCGAAGGCGGATTGCAGAGGATGCGGGCGTTCGGCAGTGCCCAGACCTTCCACCGTCACCACGTCATGGCCATCCGCCCGCACCGCCAGCACCAGACAAGAGTTGACCGGTTTGCCGTCGAAGAGCACGGTGCAGGCACCGCAGTCCCCCTCGTCACAGCCCAGCTTCGTCCCCGTCAGCCCCCACTGCTCCCGCAGGAGCTCTAAAAGGGTCATTTCCGGCTCTACATCAGCCGTCTTCCACTCGCCGTTCACCTTGACCTTTATCGTGAACGCCATCTTATCCTCCTCAAAGAATTATACCTTTGGCATGCCGGCCAGCGCGCCCTCGATGACGCGCCGCGTCAGGACGCCAATGAGATGCCGGCGGTACTCCGCAGAAGCACGAAAATCGTCAATGGGCTTCGCGTCCTCTGCCGCCAGCCGGCCGGCCTCCAACAGTACCTCCTGGGCGACGGGCTTGCCCGCCAGATAGGCCTCCGCAGTATACGCCCGGATGGGGGTCGGGGCCACCGCGCCAAGCGCTAGACGCACCTGGGAGAAATGGGTGCGCTCCGGGTTTGTCTCCACACATGCCGCCGCATTGACCAGCGCGATGGTCAGTGCCTTGCGCCGGCCAAACTTGCTGAAACAGGCCGGCTTCCCCAGATTATGGCGCGGGATGATCACGGCCTCCAGCAGTTCCGCCGGCGTCAGCGAGGAACAGCGCGGCCCGACGAACAGCTCCGTCAGGGGAAACTGCCGCCGGCCATTGACACCGAACACCACTGCCTGGGCCTCCAGTACCAGGAGCGCCGGCGCGCTGTCAATGGACGGCACGCAGGAGACCAGATTGCCGCCCAGCGTGCCCAGGTTGCGCGTCTGCACCGCTCCCACC
Source organism: Anaerolineae bacterium (assembly GCA_014360855.1). Classification (NCBI taxonomy): domain Bacteria; kingdom Bacillati; phylum Chloroflexota; class Anaerolineae; species Anaerolineae bacterium. The sequence continues at coordinate 3,209 of JACIWP010000247.1, read as the reverse complement.
GATCCAGAGGCCGCCGCCACCGCCGGCGCGTACTGTCGCACCAGCGGCGAAGCCGCCACCTCCGCATGCGTCACCAGGCTTCCGATGCGCAGGCCATCCTCCGTCAGCGCAATGCCCTGAAATTCCGGCACATGGGTGATGTCCACTAACACCTTTGGATGGATCAGATTCTGCTTCATGCGCACCAGCAGTTCCGTCCCGCCGGCGATGGGCAGGGCATCCGGGCTGTACTTTTGCAAAAGAGCGACCGCCTCTTCCGCCGAATGTGCTGAAAAGTACTCAAAATGCTTCAAGTCTCCACCTCCAACCGAAATAGTTCACCTTTCTATTTTGTACGCATACGCCCCAGGCCAGACCGCAATAGGCCCCCGCTCGAACAGGCGCATGTCATGCGAAGGGATGACATAATCGGACAGCGCTTTGATGCGGTTCAACGAGCGGTACCAGTCGGAGACGCTGTCATGCACGCCGTGCGGTATCCCTTTCTCTATGTTCTCGAACAGGGGAATCGTATCGCCGGCGATGCAGTACACCCCTGCTTCGGTCTCCACCAGCACCGCCTGCGAACCCGGGGTATGGCCGGGAACATGGATCACCGTCACGCCGGCCGCGATAGGCATATCGCCGTCCAATATCTCGAGATTGCTCCCCAGATACGCCGGCGTATGTCCCAGTAGCGGCGAGTGATAGATCGGCGCAAGCAAGGGATTAGGCGCAAAGGCGAAGCGCAGTTCCTCCCGCTGGACATAGAAACGCGCGTTCGGGAACAGCCGGTTGTTGCCCACGTGATCGTAGTGCAAATGGGTGTGCACCACTTTCCGCACCTTGAGCGGGTCCACGCCGATCTGTGCCAGTTGATGCGCCGGCTCCTGCGCCGGCGTACGCTCCAGCTCTCGCTTGTTGATGCGCCGGATCGCTTCCACCGACTCGAAGCTCGTGTCCACCACGATGTGCTCGCCGGCCCCTTCCAGCACAAAGATCACATTAGCCACCCGGAACGGGGTCCCCGGCTCCTGAAGATACGTCACCACCGATTTATCCACCGGCGATGTGCCGGTCAGCAACGCGTAAATCTTCCATCTTGCCATGCACTCTGCCCCTTGATTATGTCAAAAGCCGCTCGTCGAAGGGGGCGCGCGACATCACCATCGCTTCCCCCTCGGTGATGAGGATGGTCTCCTCCAGCCGCACACCTCCGCCGCCGCGCACGCCCGGCACCCAGATCAGGGGTTCCACAGCGAAGACCATGCCCGGTTCCAGCACCACCTCCTCCGCCCCGGGGGTCTGCTCTCCGATATAGGGGGGTTCGTTGGGACTGATACCGATGCCGTGGCCAATGAACAGGTTGATGAAATGATCCTGCAGGCCGTGCTTGGCCGCCGTGGAGCGGATGGCGCGTGCCACATCCTCGTTGGTGTTGCCCGGCCGCATCTTCTCGATGCCGGCCTGCAGTGCCTCATACACCGTCTGGTAAATTTTCTTCTGCATGGCCGAGGGCTGGCCGCAGATCACGGCCCGGCCGACATCGCCGAAATAGCCGTTCCAGCAGGCGCCGATGTCAATGAACACCAGATCGCCGTGGCGCACCAGTTTATCCGTGGCAAAGCGCGTGGGCGGCGACATGCGCTCGCCGGAGGCGACGAAGGGGCTGGCCAAATGGGCAAATTCGCCGCCCAGCGAGAAGAGCACCTTCATAGCCTCGCCGGCGATCTCACACTCGCGCACGCCCGGCCGCACGGCATCGATCGCCGCCTGGGTCACCGCATCGGCCACCGCCACCGCCTCTTGTAAAATGGCGACCTCGTCCACGGTCTTGATGCGGCGCACCCTCTGCATCAGGGTCTCGCCGTCCACCAGCTCCGCGCCGGCCAGCGCGCTCTGATAGGCGCGCATCTGGGGATAGGTCATGCCGTCCACCCCGATGCGGCCTCGCAATATTCCTTTATCCGCTAAACGCGGGATGATTTCGGTGTGGAGCACAGTCTCCACCAATCCCCTCTCGTCCAGGATGGGGATGGCGACCAGGTCCTGAATCCATAGCATGACCTCCCGCGCCCGGGCCACCTCCCCACCGGAGGCAAAGAGCGTCAAGTGCCCATCCGCAAAGAGGAGAACGCCGTATGTCGTCGTGGAGCGGTACTGGATCATGATGGCGCGCAAATCCGAAAGATAGCGCACATTCTCGTCCTTCCAGAGCAGGAGCGCGTCCACCCCCTCAGCGCGCATGGCCTCGAGCGTGCGCGCGATGCGCTCGCGGCGCAGGCGGTGGAAATCAATGCGCTCCTCGAAACTGACCTGGTACTGTCCCTTCGCGTAGGTTGGAAAGCTCATGCAGTCCCCCTTGTCGGGTTTCTTCCACCATACCGCTCACAGCCCGCTCCTGCCGGGCGGCTTGCACCACCCGGCAGGAGCAGACACCACGACCAACAAACGCATCAGTGTGCGACAGGAGGTTTCCAGCCGTCCGGCGCGCGGACGCCGCTGAAATCAACCTGGTCAACATTTTCCTTGGTGACCAGCAGTAGCGGGGTCCACAGCGCCTTGGGAACCTCGCGGCCTTCCAGGTAATTGATGGCGGCGCGGATGCCCCAGCGTCCGATGACCACCGTCTGCTGGACGACTGCGGCGGAGATGACACCCTCGCGCACGAATTTCTCGCAGTCGGGCTGGAAGTCGGTGGTGGTGATGACGATCTGGCCGGCCTTGCCGGCGGCCACAATCGCCTGGGCCGCACCGATGGCAACGCTATCCGCACCATTGTACACGCCGTCAATCTGCGGATAGGTTTGCAGGAAGTCCTCCATGACCCGTAGGCCCTGGTCGGGCGAGGACTGCATGTACTGCTCACCGATGATCTGGATGCCGGGGTACTTTTCGGCGATGCGCGCCTTGAAGGCGTTGCCGCGGTTCTCCGCCCAGGAGGTGCCGGCGGGGCCTCTCAACATCACCACATTGCCCTTGCCCTTCAGCGCCTCGCCCATGAAATCGGCCTGCATCTGGCCGATGACCTCATCATCAGAGCGGATGCGCGTCACCACCTTGTCGCTGTCGGTCATGACGTTGCAGTTGATCACCGGGATGCCGGCCGCAACCGCCTCTTCCACCACCTGCACGGTGCCCGGACCGTTGGTCGCCACCAGGATGATCGCATCCACCTTGCTGGCGATCAGGTCCTCCATCTGGGCGATCTGCTTGTCCAGGTACTGATA
>JACIWP010000246.1 GCA_014360855.1 Anaerolineae bacterium | reverse complement strand
CGTGCTGTGCATGTCCATGACCGAAGGCATGGCCCCGAAGATAAAGGGGGCGCCGCGGTGTGCCAGTTGATGGATGACCAGCCCGGAGAGGGATTCCGCGCAGGCCTGGCTCAGCGTGCCAGCCAAACTGCAGGGCGCGGTGGCACCCATGGCCAGGTACGGGGTATATACCAGCGGTATCTCCCATTCGGCGCAGTACAGCAGTTTGGCGAGGGATTCATCGGGATGCAGTAAGGGCGAGATGGGTTCGGAGTAATGGAGCAGGAAGGGCCGCCGGCGCAGAGCCTCCCGGCCGCCGGCGATGATCGCCGCCATCGCATGCACGGCTTCCAGCGAGGCACGCGACAGGGTGATGACCAGCACCGGCTTGCTGGTGTTCAGCAGTGCCTGCCGTGCTGCGTACCGATCCGCCAGGTGCGCCGGCCGGTCGGCGGCGAAGCCGGCGGACATCAGGAAGCGGAGATGCGGCAGGGCATCAATGAGCCGGGCATGCCGGGCGTCGTCCGTCTCCTCTTGGGGGCGATGTTCCCTGCTCTCCGGATCCAGGAGCATGGGGGCGTCCATATTGGCGCCGAAGTAACTGCGTCCCTGCCCCAACCGCATGGCCGGCCGGCCCAGGCGGTCATAGATCACCACCTGGCGCGGGGCGGAGTCCAGCGCCTGCTGGACCAGCCAGGCCGGCAGGCGCACGCGGTAGCCGGCCGTGCCGGCGGGGGTGGTATCAGGCTCCACCCGCGCGCCGGCGCCGGCCAACAGTTCGAGGGCGCCGGCATGGCTCAGGTGCACGCCGGTGCGCTCCAGGATTTCCAGGGCGCCCTCGGCGACGCGCCGGCGTTGGTAGGGGGACAGCACCGCGAAACGCGGCCGCGCAAACATTTCCACATCCATCGGCCCACTCCCGCTGAGGCGCTGGGATCGCCTCAGCATATGCCTTCATAAGGCTTTTGCACCACCGCGTGGTACACCCAGCGGATGAGGGTGATGAAGTCAAACACCGGAAGCTCCACCGCCGCCTGCACCGCCGCGGCGAAGGGAGGCAGGTCACTGCATTCCAGCAGGATGGCGCCCACCTCCGGATTCTCCTGCACCAAGCGTTGGGCGCAGGAGACCACCTCCTGTTCCAGCCGGCTGTAGTCGAACTCCCCTTTGCTGTACAGGATTTTGCCGAACTCCGGCTGATCCTCCAGGCCCACGACGGCGATGGGAATATCGGGGGTGACGCCGCAGGCCTCCAGGGTTTGCCGGCGCAAGAATCGGGAATCCGCGCACATGATGCCCACCTTCTGCCCCGGCTTCAGCGCGCGGTGGATGAGCGGCACCTGCAGGAGGCTGGAGAGAAACACCGGCACATCCAGCGCGGCGGCCACCTGCGGCTGGAAGTTGCCGAAGTAGCCGCAGGCGCCCACCACGGCCCGCACGCCTTCCTGCTCCAGCTCGCGGCCGGCGGCGATGATCTCCTCCAACAGGGTCGGGTCCCCGCTCAGCATGCGCTCCTGGGTCGCCCCCTTCACCAGCTTCAGGCGCACCGGAAAGTCATAGGTGCTGGCGTTCACCACGTTGCCGGGGAGCAGGGGATACCAGACCTCCAGGTGCAGGATGCCGATGGGATGGCCGGCGATGTACTGCCCCGGCTTGATGCGAAACACCCGACCATGCATATCCCCTTTGCCCAAATAGGCGTAGGTCATGCTCTCCTCCTGTCTATTGGCTCAGGCGATGACGGCGCGCATCCGCTCGACCGTTTCCTTGGGGAGGGGTTCGGGCTGATGAGAGGCCAGGATATCGCGCACCCGCTGGTTCAGCCGCTGGAACATGTCCTGCCGGCCGCGCCCCGCCCAATCCTCATACGTGTAGCGGTCCGCAAGGCTCGGGAACCAGAAATCGCGGAAGTGCGCCACGGTCGAGGGATGGGACAGGAAATTGCCGCCCGGGCCAACCTCATGCAGGATGTCCACGCACAGCGTCTCATCGTTCACCTGGATGCCCTTGATGAGATGATCGGCCAGGGCAACCAGCTCGTCGGTCAGCACGATCATCTCCAGGGAAACCGTCAGCCCGCTCTCCATATAGCCCACATCGTGGATCAGGTTGGCGCCGGAGAGCTTGGCCATGATGACGGAGAGCATGGCCTCGGCCGCCGCCTGCTCGTCCATGACCTTGGCGTCGGAACAGCCGGCATAGCCCCAGGTCGGCAGGCCGTAGTAGCGACCCAGCTCGGCCACCGCCGCCTTGGTGAGCTGGAACTCCGGCGAGGCGTAGCAAATCTGCATGGACTTCATGTCCATATGGTGCAGGCCGGCGCCGTACACGAAGGGCGCGCCGGGGTTCTTGAGCTGATGCACCACCAGGGCGCTGAGGATCTCGGCGTTGGACATGACGAGGCCGCCGGCCATGTGAATGGGGGCGGTGGCGCCCATCATGGGGCCGGGGGAATGCACCACGGGCGTCGCCGTCTCCGCCATCAGCAGGAGCTTATCAATGGCGGTCTCGCTCTGCTGGAGCGGCGAACTGGGCTCCGAATACAGCAGGAGGAGCGGACATTCCCGCAGTCGCTCTTTGCCGCCCACCACGATGCCGGCCATCTCGATGATATTGGCGGCGTCGGCGTAGTCATTGCACACGAAGACGATGGGCTTGGTGGTATTCTGCAGGAGGTGGAAGTACTGCCACTGATACAGCGAGATCCCATCGGGCACGTCGCTGGGGATGCCGTTGGACATCACGAAATGGATGTTGGGCAGGGCATCGCACAGGCGGTAGGAGTCGCAGAGGTCCTGGGTGGTCCAGGGGCGGCGTTCGCCGGTGACGGGGTCCAGGAGGCGCAGGGTATCAGAGCCGGTGCCGAAGTAGGTGCGCCGGCCCTCCAACAGCATGGCCGGCTCGCCGTGCCGATCGCACATGACGACGCGGCGCGGGGCGGAGGCCAGGGCGCTCTCCACCAGCGAGGCGGGGAACTTCACCAGGTTCCCGTCCACAAAGGCGCCGGCCCGCCGCAGAAGCTCCAGCGCGCCCTGATGATGGAAGCGCACACCGGTGCGGCGCAGGACCTCCAGCGTGGCGAAATGGATCTCCTCGAGCTGACCCTCGGACAGCAGGGCGAACTGCGGGGTGGCATACGGCGCGTAACTGCTTCTGTTCATGTCTCTCTCCTTGCACGATATGATGATTTTCACAGCGCGGTGCGTTTACGGCCGGGAGCCGGCGATGAGCTGGCCCAGGTACGCCATATGGCGTTCAGCGGCGCGCCGGGCGGCCTCGGGGTCGCCGGCTTTGATGGCGTGCAGGATCTCCCGCTGAAGCTGGATGGAATGCTCCTTCACTTGGGGCAGGGCTACCAGGTACTGGGTGGTCTCCGCCAACAGTTCGCGCGAGACCTGGTAGAAGCGCTCCAGCAGGCGGTTGCGGGCGGCGCGGGCGACGGCCAGGTGGAATTCCAAATCGGCGGCGGCGAAGGCCCGGTCGTCGTGCAGGGTTTCCTCCATGCGGCGCAGGGCGGCCTCGATGCCGGCGATGTCCTCGGCGGTGGCGCGCTGGGCGGCCATGACGCTCAGCCCCACCTCGATCAACTGCCGCGCCTCGCAGAGCTGGATGGCGTCGAGTTCCTGGAGCCGCGCCCGCACCAGGGTGGAGGTGTCCAGGATGGCCGGCGCATCGGGGCTGACCTGCGTGCCCCGGCCGGGCTGGGGGATGAGCAGGCCGACCAGCGCCAGCGCCTTGATGGCCTCGCGCACGGTGGAGAGGCCGACGCCGAAGCGCTGGGCCAGCTCCGGTTGGGGCGGGAGCCAGCCGCCGGGTTCGACCTCGCCGGCGGCGATCATGCGCTGAAGCTCGCGGATGACGCCGTCCGTCAGGGTATCGCGTGCCAAGGGTGCGATGGGCATGGAGCGCTCCTGCATGGGCATAACTTCATAACATCTGATGTTATGATGTTTTCGGGCGCATTATAGCACTGCTCTGAGAAATGTCAAATCGGGGGAGCGGCCCATGCGCCGGCCTTACGAGCCTCCGCACAGCGCCAACAGCCGGCCGGCCAGCTCCCGCATCTCCGTCGGCAGGCCGGCGTTCCCCGTCACTGCCCTCAATTTCTCCTGCACCGCCGGCGGCAGATCCAGCGCCGGCGCCGCACCGACCTCTGCGCACAGGTGCAGGTAGTTGCGCAGAAAACCGCCCATCCATTTGGCGAAGGCGCGCGGCAGGCCGGCGAAGAAGGGCGCCAGGGTCTGCACGGCCTCGAGGGCGAGGGGGAGGGCCTCCTGGGGCCGGCCCTGCGCGCTCAAGAATTTGGCCAGGTTGTGGAGGCTCATGGCCAGGTCTGGGAGGAAGGCGTCGGGGTTGACCTCGGCCAGGCGGCGGCGGATGGCGAGGGCCTCCTGGGCGAGGGGGAGGGCCTCCTGGGGCCGGCCCAGCGCGCTCAAGAAGTGCGCCAGGTTCTGGAGGCTCCGGG
>JACIWP010000245.1 GCA_014360855.1 Anaerolineae bacterium | reverse complement strand
CGATGAGCGCCGCATGATCCATGCCCAGCGCGCTCTGGTTGCCGTGGGCTTCGTCATCGCCCTGGTGGTGCTCCAGGAACAGTTCATGGGCTACAGTTGGTTCCCCACCGTCGGGAGCACCTATTACGGCAAGCATCTGCGGCGCGTGACGGGCCTGCTGGGGAACCCGGCCTTTCATGCCGTCACCATTGCCATGACCCTGCCGTTCGCCTGGCGCGCCATGCTGGAGAACCGGCGCCTGCCCTTGCGCCGGCTGATGCTCCTGGTGCTGGGCGTCATGTATACCGGCCTGTTCCTGACCTATAACCGCACTGGCTGGCTGGGCGGCGTGCTGGGGATACTGGTGTTCCTGTTGTTCTATCCGCGCTTCCGCCGGCCCTTCCTCAAGCTCTCCCCTCTGCTGGCCCTGCTCATCTCGCTGAACTGGTGGCGCATTGCCTCCAGCTATGCCTTCACCGAGCGCCTGGTGGCGGTCAACCCCATCACCTATCGCGTCGAGGCATACCGGCTGAGCTGGCAGACGTTCTTGAAGCATATGGCGCTCGGCGTGGGGTTCGGGAATCTGGCGCAGTACATCGGCATAGAAGCCCCGCACAACTCGTTCCTGTGGATGCTGGTGACCGCCGGCCTCTCCGGCTTCATTCCCTATCTGGGCACCTTTATAATGATGGGCCTGGACTCACTGCTGATGTATCTCAAGGCCCCGCGCTGGCCGGGCATGCGCCGTGACCTGCTGGTGGCCTTTTGGGTAGCCCTGCTGTCGTACACAGCACAGTGCTTCGCCGTGGATATGCTCTACGGCATTTATCCGAACATTATCTTCTTCTTCATCGCCGGCGCCGTGCTGGGCTACCATGAGGCCGTCTACGAGGCCCAGCGTGCGCATGCCCCATCTCCTATGCCGCGGGCGGCTGGAGGAGCATGATGGCCTCCTCGATGAGCGGGAAGCCCCTGCGCGTGGCGATGCTCGGGCCGCACCCACGCGACCCGGACCGCATCGGGGGCGGGGTGGAAGCGGTGGTGGCGGTGCTGGCGCGGGAAATGGCGCGCCGGCCGGATGTGGAACTGCATATCCTGAGCGGGCTGACCGGCCTGCGGGAAACAAGGGTGGAACAGCGCCGCGGTATGACGCTGTACTGGCTGCCGCGCCGGCGCTTTGCCCGCGCCACCTTTCACTGGCGGGAGGTGCTGGACCTGCGCCGGCTCCTGCGGAAGATACGGCCTGACATGGTGCATGCGCACGGCACCGGGGTATATGCCGGCGCGGCGCTGACGGCGCCCTTTCCGGCGGTCATCACCGTGCACGGCATCGTCTATCGGGAGGCGCGCATCGCCATGGGCCTCAAGGACCGCCTGGGCTGGGAGCTGGACGCCCTGTATGAGCGCTGGCTCCTGCGCCGGGCGCGGCATATCATCGCCATCAGTCCCTATGTGGAGCGGGAGTTCGGCGGCTGGACACGCGCCCGGCTGTACCGCGTGGAGAACCCCATTCCCGACGCCTATTTCGAGATCGCCGGCGCAGGGGAGCCGGGCCGCATCCTCTTCGCCGGCCGGGTCATCCCGCGCAAGGACCCCATCACCGCCATCCGCGCCCTTGCCCTCCTGCGGGAGCGCTTCCCCGAGGTGAGCCTGCGCATCGCCGGCGAGACGGAAGCCGAGCCGGCCTATGCCCGGCGCGTGCGCGCCCTGGTGGACGAGCTGGGCCTGGGCGATGCGGTCCATTTCCTGGGTCAACTGGACGAGGAGGCCTTATTGCGGGAATATGCCGCCTGTTCTTTATTCCTGCTGACCTCGGTGCAGGAGACGGCGCCGGTGGTCATCGAGCAGGCCATGGCCGCCGGCCGGCCGGTGGTGGCCACCGCTGTAGGCGGGGTGAACGGTTTGCTCACGCATGAGGTGACGGGTCTACTGGCGCCGGCCGGCGATGCCGCGGCGGTCGCCGATGCGCTGGCGCGCCTGCTCTCCTCGCCGGCGGAGCGGGCACGTCTGGCGCAGGAGGCCCGCCGGCAGGCGCTCCAGCGCTTCAAGGCCTCGGCCGTGGTGGAGCAGACGCTGGCGGTGTATCGCGAGGTCATGACACTGTATCATGGAGGATGAGGGGCACTGGTGCGGGTAACGTACGAGGGCAGAGAGATTGACATTGCGGAGCTGGTGCGCACGATTTTCCAGCCGGCCTGGGCGGAACAGTACGACCCCTGGTTCGCGCGCTATCACCGCTGGCTGGGGGAGGACTGGAAGCTCGAGAACTACATCCGCTACTTGCGCACGGTATTGGCGCAGGCCGGCGCCCGGCTGGAAGGGGCGCGCGTGCTGGACGCCGGCTGTGGCTTCGGCCTGACCGCCCTGTTCCTGCACCTTTTGGGCGCGGCGGAGGTGCACGGCCTGGACTGCCACGCCGGCATGATCCGCACCTTCGAGACCTATCTCGCCCTGTTGAACATGCCCTTCCGGCTCTATCCCCGCCGGGGGGATGTGGCGCATATGCCCTATGTGGACGGATATTTCGACATCGTCCTCTCCATCGAGGCGGTGTCCCACTATCGGAATGTGGAGGCCTTCCTGGATGAGGCGGCACGGGTCCTCCGTCCGGGCGGGCATCTTATCATCGCCGACGGCAATAACGCCCGACACGCGCCCACCCGCCGCAAGACGCGGGAAATCTGGGCCGTCTTCGAGAACGGGCCGGCCACGGAGGACATCCACGGCCATCGCGTGGAGAAGCCCTTCGTAGAAATGCGCCGGGAGATGATCGCCGGCGCCTTCCCGCACCTCTCCGCAGAGGAGCAGGACATGCTGGCACGGGGCACATCCGGCCTGGCCGGCGGGGAGGTGTTGGATGCGGTGCGGGGCTATCTGGAAACCGGCCGGCCCCCCGGCCGCGTCTGGGACGGCGAGACCTGCCCGCTGGACCCGGTGAACGGGTATTATATTGAGCGCCTGCTGGACCCGCTGGAGCTGGGCTGGCAGATTCGCCGGCGGGGCTTTCGCGTCGCGGTGCGCCCCTACTTCGGCGGGGCGCGCGGCGGCCTCGTCCACCTGGCCAATGAACTGTTGACCCGCCCGTGGCTGGCCCCCATCATGCTCCGCTTCACCCCATCGTTCCGCATCCTGGCGCGCAAGGAGGACGGGTGAGATCATGCGGCTGGCCCTGCTGATCGATTATCCGGTGGACCCCAACCGCATCCCCGGCGGGGTGCGCGCCGTGGCCTATCACCTGGCCCAGGGATTGGCCCGCCACGCCGACCTGGATGTGCACGTGGTGCACTGTCACAGCGAGGTGCCGGCGGACCGCACGGCCCAGCACGGCCGGGTGACGGTGCATTATCTCTCGCGGCCCCGCCGGCGCATCATCCCCAACCTCATCACCGGCGTCGGGCGCGTGGCCGGCATGCTCCGCGAGCTTCAACCCGACCTGGTCAACGCGCACACCAGCCAGTACGCCTTTGCGGCCCTGCGCGCCGGCTTCCCCACCATTTACACCATTCACGGCGTGGCCCACCGCGAGGCGCGCACCTTCCGCCACTGGCAGCACCGCCTGATCCTCTGGATCACCGCCTTCTATGACCGCTGGGTGATCCGGCGCGTCTCCGATATCATCGCCATCAGCCCCTATATCGTGGAGGAGTACCGGGGGCGCACGCGGGCGCGCTTCCATCGGGTGGACAATCCGGTGGGAGAGGAGTATTTCGAGCTGGAGGGGCAGGAGGTGCCCGGGCGCATCCTCTTCGCCGGCACCATCAGCGAGCGCAAAGACCCCCTGACCCTGCTGGCGGCGCTGGCGCTGGTGCGGGAGAGGGTTCCGGAAGCCCATCTGCATCTGGCCGGCCGGGCTATTGACCCCGTGTACCCGCGCCGCGTGGAGGAGTTCGTGCGGGAACAAGGCCTGGAGACGTATGCCCGTTTCCTGGGACTGCTGGACGTGCCGGCCATGCTGAGGGAATATGATGCGTGCGCCCTGCTGGCCCTCCCCTCCCGGCAGGAGACGGCGCCGGTGGTACTGCTGGAGGCCATGGCCGCCGGCAAACCGGTGGTGGCCACCGACGTGGGCGGCGTGCGCGACCTGGTGGAGGACGGCGCCAGCGGCTTCATCGTGCCGGCCGGCGATGCCCCTGCCATGGCCGAGCGCATCACCCAACTCCTGCAGGACGAGGAATTACGCCGGCGCATGGGCCAGCGCGGCCGGGAGATCGCCCGGGCGCGCTTCCGCCGCGATGTCATTGCCGACCAGTACTACGCCATTTACCAGGAAGTCGCCGGCCGGCGGGAGGCATCGGGAACATGAGGGTAGCGGTGTTTTCCGAGCGCCTGGCCCCTCCCTTTGACGAGGGCATCAAGAACGTGACGTACAACCTCTTGCGCCGGCTGGGCGTGGAACATAGCGTCATGGCGCTCACCACAGGAGGCGCGGATATCCCGGAGCTGGGGGTGCGGGATATCCCCAACGTCA
>JACIWP010000244.1 GCA_014360855.1 Anaerolineae bacterium | reverse complement strand
GGCCTCAATGACCGCGTACGGTCGGCCGCTCAGGTCCACCGCCACGAACGCCAGCGCCTCATCCATGGGCACGTGCGCCTCGCCCATGCGCCGGATGCCTTCCCGCCGGCCCAGCGCCTGATCCAGCGCCTGTCCCATCACGATGGCGATGTCCTCCACCGTGTGATGCTCGTCGATCTCCAGGTCGCCCTGGGCCTGCACCCGCAGGTCCAACAGTCCATGCACCGCCACGTGCGAAAGGAGATGGTCGAGGAACGGGACCCCGGAGTGAATGTCGGCCTCGCCGGCGCCGTCCAAGTTGAGCCATATCTCCACGCGGGTCTCGCGGGTCTGGCGCTGGATATGGGCTGTGCGCGCGGTGGTCATCTTCCGCCTCCATTATAACCGTTGCAGAGCGTCGAGCAAAATATCGGTGTGCTCCGGCCGGCCGACGCTGAAGCGCACGCAGTCGGACACGCCCGGCTTGTCGAAGTGCCGGATGAGGATGCCCTGCCGGCGCAGGGCCAGCTTGACCTCGACCGCCGGCCGGTCCAGCACCCGACACAGGATGAAGTTGGCATGGCTGGGGAAGGGCTGGAGCCAGGGGATGGCGCGCAGGCCGGCCAGCATGCGCTCCCGTTCCTGTACCATACGGCGCACGATGTCCATCAGCTCATCGGCGTGTTCCAGCGAGACGATGGCGGCGACCTGGGCGGCGGCGTTGATGTTGTAGGGCTGTTTGATCTTCCACAGGTGCGGCATCAGCGCCGGCGGGAACACGCCGTATCCCACCCGCAGGCCGGCCAGGCCGGCCCATTTGCTGAAGGTGCGCAGGACGATGAGATTCTCGTGCGCCGGCACCAGGCCGATGAAGCTTTCGCCGCGGAACTCGGCATAGGCCTCGTCCACCACCACTAATAGGGGCAGGGCGAGGAGCCGGCGTAGGGTATCCGCGTCAAAGACACTGCCGTCGGGGTTGTTGGGGCAGGCCAGGAAAAGCAGTTTGGGACGGTGCCGCTCGACGGCGCGCTCGATGCCGGCCAGATCCAGAGAGAAATCGGGCCGGCGCGGCACCGCAATGACCCGGGCGCCGTGCAGTGCGGCGTCGAAGGCGTACATGCCGAAGGTCGGCGGACAGTTCAGGATATAGTCTCCAGGCTGGAGCACCAGCCGCATGATAAGGTCAATCAGCTCGTCGGAGCCGGCGCCGGCCAGGATAATGTCGCGCGGCAGGCCGAGGAAGGCGGCAAGGGCATCGCGCAGGCGGTTCTGCATCGGGTCCGGATAAATGTGCAGGGCATCGCATTGGGCCAGGGCCTGGCGCACCGCCGGCAGGGGGCCGTACGGATTCTCGTTGGCGTCTAATTTGACCAGCTTTTCCGCCGGGATGCCCAGCTCCTGGCTGAGCACGTCCAGCGGCACCACTGGCTGATATTCCTCCATGTCCAGGATATCCGGGCGTACGAAGGGCGCGGACATATCAGCTTTCCTCCGGGGAAGGGCTGGCCGGCGGCCGGCGGACATAGACCGCATGAGCATGGGCGGTCAGGCCTTCCGCCGCGGCGATGCGCGCCGCGGCCGGCCCCAGCGCGTCCAGCTCGGCGCGTCCCAGCGCCACCAGGCTGATGACCTTGACGAAATCCATGACGTTCAGCGGGGAGGCGAAGCGAGCGGTCCCGCTGGTGGGCATGACGTGCGACGGGCCGGCGACGTAATCGCCCAGCACTTCAAACGAGTGCTCCCCGACAAAAATGCCGCCGGCATGGCGCACACGCCAGACATATTCCCATGGTTCCGCCACCAGCAGGCAGAGATGCTCCGGGGCGTACTCATTGGCCAGCTCAACGGCCTGCTCCAGGTCGCGCACCAGCACGATGCCGCTCCGGTTGGACAGGGAGCCGGCGATCGTATCCTGGCGGGAAAGGCGCGCCGCCTGCCGGCGCACCTCCTCTTGGACCGCACGCGCCAAGTGTTCGGAAGGGGTGAGCAGTATAGCTGAGGCCAGCACATCATGCTCCGCCTGGGCCAGCAGGTCCGCCGCCACCACCGCCGGCGCGGCGCTTTCGTCGGCGATGACCAGCGTCTCTGTCGGCCCATATATCCCGTCAATGCCAACCTGCCCGAACACCATGCGCTTGGCCAGGGCCACGAACAGGTTCCCGGGGCCGACGATTTTGTCCACGCGCGGGATGCTCTCCGTGCCATATGCCAGCGCGGCAATGGCCTGCGCCCCGCCGGCGCGAAAGACCCGCTCCACGCCGGCGATGGCGGCCGCGGCCAGGATGACCGACGCGATCTCCCCCGTCCGGCGGTCCGGCGGGGAGACGACGACGATCTCTTCCACGCCGGCGGCGCGCGCCGGCACGGCCGCCATCAGCAGGGAGGATGGCAGGGGGGCCGTGCCGGCCGGCACGTATACCCCCACCCGCTGGAGCGGCCGCACGATCTGCCCCAGCATGCCGCCGGCGTCGAATGTCGTCCAGGAGTCCACGTGCTGGCGCCGGTGAAAGCCGGCGATGCGCTCCGCCGCCAGCTCCAGCGCCTGACGCAGACCTGGGTCCAGGGCATCACGGGCGGCCAGCCAAGCTTCTCGCGGCACTTCCAGCGCGGCGAGTTCGACGCCGTCAATACGGCGCGTCCAATCCATCAGCGCGATGTCCCCGCGCTCCCGCACGTCCCGGATGATTCTCTGTACCGCCTCCGCCGGCGAGATGGGCCGGCCGAACAGACGCTCCAGGCTGGCCGCCAGCGCCGGCGGTATCTCCACCTCTTCCACATCTGGCCGGCGCAGTATGGTGCGGCGGGCCTCCTCCACATCGTATATCCGCATCACGTAATCCATGCTCCCTGTCCTGTGCCGATGATCCATCAATTCTTCCCGAGCGCCCGGCGCAGACGCCCGACCGCTTCCGATTCCGCGCGGAAGATATATTCCACCGGTGAGACGATGACTTCGGTACTGCCGAGCCGGCGGAACTCCTGGATGGCCTGATGCAGTTGCTCCTCGCGCACCACGATGCTGACGGTGACCGCCACGCAGTCACCGTTGGCGTCGTAAATAGGGAGGAACGAGGGGCCGCGCAGGCCGGCGATGACCGGCCGGTCGAGCATCTGCCGCGCCAGCGCGGCTGGCTCATGGCAGGGGATGTTTGCCAGGATGGAGCGGTAACGCCGGCCGCGATGATGCGCCTCGATGAACTCCAACATCTGCTCCGCCACCGCCAGGGCCGGCCCGCCCCGCGCCAGCATGCTCCGGTTGCCAATGAAACAGGCCTCCGAATGCAGGATGACGCCGTCGTCCAACTGTTTGAGGCGGTTCTCCCGCAGGGTCGTGCCGGTGGCGGTGATATCGGCGATGAGATCGGCGTAGCCGATGGCCGGCGCGGCCTCAATGGCCCCCGAGGCCTCGACCAGGGTGAAGTGGTGGATATCCTTGCGATAGAGGAACTCCCGCACCAGGTTGGGGTACTTGGTGGCGATGCGCAGGGGCCGGCCCTGCTCCCACCATTCCAGCGCCAGGTCCGCCAGGTCCGCCAGGCAGTTGACGTCCAGCCATCCCTCCGGCACCGCCAGCACCAGGTCGCACCCGCCGTAGCCCAGGTTCTCGTACAGGACCAGGGTCTCATCCCCGTCCGAGCGGCCTTCCGCGACGACGTCAAAGCCGGTGATGCCCAGGCAGACGTCGCCGTCGCGCACTTTGGCGAAGATATCCGCCGGCCGCTGGAAGAGCACCTCCACCTGAGGGAAGGCCGGCATGCGCGCCAGGTACTGGCGCGGGTTGGTCTTGGAGACGCGCATGCCACAGCGTTCCAGGAACGCCAGCGTCGGCTCCTCCAGCTGTCCCTTGCTGGGCAAGGCCAGCCGCACCGTTTCCACTGTCCCTCTAAACATGGGAACTCTCCTTCGCGTCGCGGAGCGGGCCGGCGTCCCGCACCGCCGCCGCCAGCTCTTGAACATCGTTCATAGGGACGGACTGTTTCGGGGCGCTCACGGGGGCAAGGTGATATTGGGGGGCGGTGGGCGTGCCGTCCACGATGATGAGGTAGGCGATGCCCCGTTTCAACGCGTAATCCAGGTTGGCGCGCGGGGAGCGGTTCCGCAGGTCCAGCTCCACGCGCAGGCCTTCCTGGCGCAGTTGGCGCATCAGCGCCAGGCCGGCGCCGTGGAGCGCCGGCGACGCCGCACACACCAGCGCCTGGGGCGGCTGGCTCGTCCATTCCCCCTGGGCACAGGCGGCCAGCCGCTGGACCCCGTAGGCCAGGCCGCATGCCGGCGTCCTCTGCCGGCCCCCCAGCGAGACGATCAGGTCATCGTAGCGGCCGCCGCCGCACAACTGCGGTTCATCCCCCTGCGGCAGGGAGGGGTATATCTCGAAGATCATGCCCGTGTAGTAATACAGCCCGCGGCCCATGCCCAGGTTCACGATGATGCGCTCCTCGGGCATGCCGGCGGCGCGTAATAATTCGACGATGTCCGTCAGGTTGCGAA
>JACIWP010000243.1 GCA_014360855.1 Anaerolineae bacterium | reverse complement strand
GCGCCAGGACGATGAAGAGGGCGTAATACTGGGTATACAGGGCAGCCAACAGTGCCAGGCCGGCACCGGCCCACCAAACAGCCCGCCGGCGCTCCAGCGCCTCCAGGGTCAGCCACACCCCCAGGGCGCCCAGGCAGGTCACCATGCCGTACATGCGCACTTCTTGCGAGTAATAGATGTGGAATGGGGAGATGGCCAGCAGGCCGGCGGCCAGCAGGCCGGCGCGCCCCCGGCCAAGGCGCCGGCCGATGGCCCACAGGAGCGGGATGGTTGCTGTGCCCCACAGCACGGAGAGCAAGCGCGCGCCGATGACCGCCGGCAGGAATAAATCGGTGAGCGCCAGCCAGGCCTTGAGCACCAGGTAATAGAGGGGCGGGTGAATGTCCACCGCCGTGGCGGCCAGCAGTGCCGGCGCCGGCAGATGGGAGAAATAGAAGCTGTAGCCCTCGTCGAACCAGAGCGGCTGGAAGTCCAGGCGGAGCAGGCGCAGGAGCAGGCCGGCCAGCAAGATGCCGGCCAGCGGGGTATCCCATCGTGAGAGGAGCCGGGCAGCGCGCGGGCACAGGGAACGCATATCAGCTCCGTGACCCGACCCATTGGGCGGCGCGGTGGCCGACGAAGTCCAGCGGGCCGTGCTCGACCGTGCAGGAGGGCAGGGCTTTGAGGAACATCTGGCCGTAGCGCTTGCTGAGCACGCGGCGGTCCAGGATGACGACTACGCCGCGGTCGGTGTGACTGCGGATCAGCCGGCCGAACCCCTGGCGGAAGCGCAGGATGGCATCGGGCACCGAATACTGCTGGAAGGGGTCTTCGAATGCCTCGGAGCGCGCCTCGAAGATGGGTTCGGTAGGCACGGCGAAGGGCAGGCGGGTGATAATGACACAGCTCAGCGCCGGCCCCACCACATCAATGCCCTCCCAGAAACTGCGCGTGCCGAAGAGCACCGTATCGGAGCTTTCCTTGAACTGCTGGAGGAGCTGGGTGCGGGAAGACCCATTGCCCTGTGCCAGGATCGTGATGCCGGCCTCGTGCAGTGCCGGCCCCGCCAGCTCCAGCGCCTTGCGCAGTTGGTGGTACGAGGTGAAGAGCACCAGCGTGCGGCCGCGCAGGGCCAGCGCCACCTGCTCGATGGCCCGCGCCACGCTGGCCAGGTAGAAGGGCTGGGAGGGCTCCGGCATGTCCGTCGGGCAGTAGATGAGCGTGGAGGCGCGGTAATCAAAGGGCGAATCCAGCGCCACCTCGCGGGCATCGAGGATGCCCAGCCGCTCGCGCAGGAAGGAGAAATCCTCGCCGGCGCGCAGGGTCGCGGAGGTGAACACCACCGCATGCCGGCGGCTCAGCAGATACTCGTAGATCATCTCCCCCACATGTAGGGGCGCGGAGTGCAGGGAGGCGGTGTTGGCCTCCGGCAGTATTTCCAGCCAGTCCACCCGATTGGCACGCGAGCTTGTCAATATGGCGGTGACTTCCGACTGGATCAGGTTCCAGAATTCGGCGCGGCCGGCCAGGTCGAGGATGAACTCCGGCAGACCTTCCACGTCGTCCAGGGAGGCCGCTTCCACTGCCATCTGCCCCAGCCGGCGCAGGTGTTCCCGCAGGCCGCTGATCAGCACCGCCGTATTGTCCCACATTATCTCGATCTGGGACCAGCGCGGCTGGACCCGCAGGGCATCGGTGATGCGCAGGCGCAGGCTGTAATCCCCCGAAGTATTGTTCTGGTGCTCGGCGAAGGCCGCCAGGGACGAGAAAAGGGACTGCGCGGCGTCGCGCACCTGCTCGGCAAGGCCGGCGATCTCCTGGCTTAACCGCATCAGCTCGGCACGGGAGTCCGGCGCCAGGTGCGGGGAGAACAGGGCAACTGCCTCGTGCAAAAGCCCCTGGAAGCCGCGCCCACGGGAGGAACCGGTCAGCCAGCCCAGCTCCTGTTCGATGGCCGGCTGAGAGACATGAAAGCTGAGCTGTTTGGTGGTGGCATCCTCCAGGTGATGGGCTTCGTCCACGATAAGGCAGTCATAGTCCGGCAGGACCGCGTTCTCGATGGCCGCGTCGGCCAGCAGGAGGGAGTGGTTGACGATGATGAGATGGGAGCCGGCGGCCCGCTGGCGTGCCCGCTGAAGGAAGCAACTGCCGCGCTGAAAGTACCGGCATTCCTCGTTTAGGCAGGTCTCGGATTCCGCCGAGAGGTACGACCAGACCGCTTTATCGGTGTCGGTGGGAAGCATCAGCTCCGCCTGGTCGCCGGTGGCTGTGCTCTGCGCCCAGATAAGGATGCGCGCCAGGGCGTGCACCTCATCGGCGGACAACTGCCGGGACTGTTTCATGGTCTGGAGCTTGCGCAGACAGAGGTAATTGGAACGGCCCTTGAGCACCGCTGCGCGGAACGGGAAGGGCAGGATGCGCTGGAGGTCAGGGATATCCTTCTGATAAATTTGGTCCTGCAGATTAATGGTGTTGGTGGAGATGACGACGCGCTTGCCCTGCGACACGGCGTAGTAGGCTGCCGGCACCAGGTATGCCAGGGTTTTGCCGGTGCCAGTGCCGGCCTCAATCATCAGCACCCCGCCGTCCCGCAGTGTCTCCGCCACCGCCTCGAGCATGGTCACCTGTTGGGAGCGGAACTCATAGCCGGGGAACTGCTGTGCCAGCAGGCCGTCGGGCAGGAACAGCGCCTTTTGCGCTTCGATGTCGAAGGAGACCAGGTCCGGGGCCGGCGCTACTTCCTCCACCGCTTCGACATCTTCCAGCAGGGCCACCGCCCCGCTGTCATCCAGCAGGCCCTTGGCGCGCAGTTGATCTGCCAGGGTGGCGCGTGCGAAACCACTGCGGGTGCGCGCATGTTCGATGGAGCGGAAGATGCCGGCCAGCGGCCAGCCGGTCCCCTCGGCCAGGCGGTTGATATCCTGGATCAGGCTGAGCGGGAGCTGGCGGGCGCGTTCCAGCAGTGCCAGGAACAACTGCCGGGCGGTGTCCGCGTCCTCCAAGGCGCGGTGGGAAGCCTGCGGGGTGATGCCCATTTCCGAGGCCAGGGTGGCCAGGTTATAGTGGGCGGCGTGCGGCCAGACGATGCCGGCCAGGGCGAAGGTGTCGATCGAGGGATTGCGCAGGCGCAGGCCGGCGGCCGCCAGGAACGAGATGTCGAACCCGATGTTGTGCCCGACCAGGGTGCCTTTGCCGATGAAGGAGCGGATGGCCGGCAGGAGGGTCTCCATAGTCGGTGCGTCGCGCACATCGCGATCCCGGATGCCGGTGAGCTGGGTGATCTGGAAGGGGATGGGCCGGCCAGGGTTCACAAAGGTGGCGAAGGTGTCCAACACGCCCTGGGGCGTGAACTTCACCATCCCGATTTCAATGATGCGGTCTCGCTCTGGAGAAAGCCCGGTGGTCTCCAGGTCCAGCGCGACGTAGGTTTCCTGCTCCACGATGCCTTCGATTCTAGGGGGCGCGCGGCCCCGTTCTAGTGATCCTGTGCCTGTCCACAGGTCGCCCCCGTATTATACCCCGGGGTATGGGAAGTGCAAAGCAGAAGGTCGGTGGAAAGGATAGCCGCTCCCTGCGCGAGGGGAGGGGAGCCAACTGCCGGCCCCATTCCCACGGTTTGACGTCCCCGCGTTTGCATGGTATAATATGTCAGACCTCAGACAAATAGCTGAGGCCGCTGGCTCTCTTAACTTTCTGGAGCAAACTGTTCGGAAACCCTGATCTCTTCACATTACGGAGGTATTGCCATGGACCTGACCATCAACCAGGAAGTCCTGCGCCGTGCCGTCCAGCGCGCTCGCGAGCGCCGCATCATCATCCCCACCTTCGAGCAACAGCGCAACCCGGACCTCATCCCCGATACCATCAAGGCCCAGCTCAAGAAAGTTGGCCTGTGGGACGTCAACCCGCTGAACCTCTTCCGCATCACTTGGAAGAACGAGCCGGTGCCCTTCGGCGGCGGCTTCAACGGCGTCAATTACATCGAGTTCCCGTCCTCATTGACCGGCGTGCCGGCGCGCATCATCGCCCTGGTCGGCAAATGGTTCCCCACCGGCGCGCACAAGGTCGGCGCCACTTTTGGCTGTCTGGTGCCGCGGTTGGTGACCGGCCAGTTCGACCCCACCTGGCAGAAAGCGGTCTGGCCCTCCACCGGCAACTACTGCCGCGGCGGCGCGTATAACTCCGCTCTGCTGGGATGCGATTCCATCGCCATCCTGCCGGAGGAGATGAGCCGCGAGCGCTTCGAATGGCTGTCGCGCCTGGCCGGCGAGGTCATCGCCACCCCCGGCTGTGAGAGCAACGTCAAGGAAATCTTCGACAAGTGCTGGGAGCTTCGCCGTACCCGCAATGACGTGGTCATTTTCAACCAGTTCGACGAGTTCGGCAATCACCTCTGGCATTACTACGTCACCGGCCACGCCATGCAGGAAGTGCTGGAAAAGGAGATGGGGCCGCGGGATGAATATCGCGGCGTGGTGCTGACCACTGGCTCCGCCGGCACCATCGGCTGCGGCGACTATCTCAAGGAAGTCTTCCCCACCAGCAAGGTGGC
>JACIWP010000242.1 GCA_014360855.1 Anaerolineae bacterium | reverse complement strand
GTTCCCACAGCACGAAGTCCGCCAGGGGGTCCGGCTCGATGGGCGGGATGAGGGTGCCCGCAGTCCTCGGGAAGACGCACGGCAGTTGCTCCACCAGTATTGCCAGGTCCAGTTCATCCCCCTTTTTCGCTCCGCGGATGGGGCCGAAGTGCTGTCCCATGAAATCCGCCAGCGATGGGGCGTCGGGGAAGGGCCGGCCCAGCGTGGCCAGCACCTGCAGACGCTCCAGATAGTCAATGATGGCCTTCTTTGCCCAGCCCACACCTTGCTCGTCCATCCATGGCCCGAGACAGCGCGCCCAGGCCTCCCGTTCGCGCTGCCAGGTGTGTCTCAGGATTTCGCGTTCGTCCGAGGGCTGGTCCAGGCGCTGGCCGGCAGAGGCGTGCAGGGCCAGCAGAGAAAGGGAAAGGGGCGACGCCGGAAGTTCCTCGGCCCGATAGGTGATAGGCTGTGGGGGTGGGGCCGGCTGGTATTGGACCAACCGCTCCCGGGCGGTGGTGAAGAATGCCTGCCGCTCCGGCGGGGTTTGCAGGGCCGGCATTGCGCGGGGCGCTCGCTCCATGCCGGGCAGGGAGAGGAACTCGACCCAATCCACATAGGATGGGTCGCTGGCGCGGTGCAGGAGCTGGTCCAGCCAGTCCGGGGAGGTGCGCTCCAGGAAGACGACGGCCAGCGGCGCGTCGCGCCTTCGCTCGCGCACCGCTTCCGCGGCGGCTGTCAGCAGGGTCTCCGCCTCGGCCTGGCGGTTTGCAGCGTAGTCCAGGATCAGCAGGGTCGGGCGGGTGTCCGCCATCAGGAGCCGGGCGTTCTTGTGGTCCAGGCGGCCCTGGCGCAGGAAGCCGGCCCACCAACCCTGCCGGCGCAGTGCCGCGCCGGCCTCGATGAGCAGGCGCGTTTTGCCGGCGCCGCCGGGCGCCGTGTAGATGCGCAGTCCGACCTTCTTCTCCTGCGCGTCCAGGCCCTGTGCCCACTTCACCAGGTCATCCCGCGCCTCCTGGAAGGGAGCGCCGGTATAGGGGATGAGCTGGTACTTCGGATGCAGGAGGTAGGGACGCAGTTCGCTGATGGCCGGCGGTTCCTCCACCGGCCAACCCAGGATATCCGCCGGCATGCCCAGCAGGACGGTAATGGCCCCGTGCAGTGTATCGAGCTGTTCCTGCATGTGCTCCGTGCGCTGGTCTATGGCCAGGATGCGGGTAGTGGTGATGATCCGGTTGAAGTCGGGGTGGTGCGCCAGGTACGTGCGCAGTATGGTCATGTAGAGGGCGGCGGCTTCTGCCTCCCCGTGGGAGACTCCCGGCCGGCCGGCGAATTCCTGTTCCAGGAGCTGTTGGAGCGCGCCCTCGTCCCAGTGCTGGAGCAGTCTCTGCAGGGCCTGCTGGAAGGCCGGCCGATCGTGCTGGGGCATGTCGTGCACCCAGCCGGCGGCGTTCCCCAGTCCCCGTTTGATTGCCTCCTGGATGAATTCCGCCTCGGCCTCCTGGAGCAGTGCGGTGAGTTGGGCCTTGGCCTCGGCGGATTGGCGCAGTCCCTTGATGCCGCGCAGGGCGTACTGGGCCAGGCCGGCGCAGGGGATGCCGCAGGCTTCCAGCACCTCCAGGATGGCGTCTACCGTCTGTTCGATGTGTTCCGGCGTGATGTGCATCCCGTCCCTCCGGCGCGATGGAAAGGGAGGTCGGCGCCGGCGGGCGGCGGGGGAAGCAGGGGGCCGGCGCGCCGCAGGGTCCTGCTGTGCTCATCATACCACATCCCGCCGCCGGCGTCAACGGGGCCGCGCCTACAGGGAGGGGGGTCGAAAGGTTGACAGCCCTGCCGGCGCGGTTATAATCAACCGTACAGCGCTCACTGCTGTTCGGTTCAGGAGGTAGGTCATGACGACGTTGGAGCAGAGGATCGATCAGGATTACGTGGAAGCCATGCGCGCCGGCGATGAACTGCGCAAGGAGACCCTGCGTTTTCTGCGCGCCGCCATCAAGTCCGCACGGATTGATAAGCGCGCCCCCCTCACCGAGGAGGAGATCTGGGAGATCATCAGGCGGCAGGTCAAACAGCGGCGTGAGTCCATCGAGCAGTTCCGCAAGGGGCAGCGCGAGGATTTGGCGGCGAAGGAGGAGGCCGAGCTGGCCATTATCGAGTCCTATTTGCCGGCGCAGTTGAGCCGCGAGGAGATCGCCGCGCTGGCGCGCCAGGTTATCGCCGAGGTGGGGGCGGCCGGCCCGCGCGATATGGGGAAGGTGATGGGGAAGCTGATGCCGCAGGTGAAGGGTCGCGCCGATGGCCGGCTGGTCAACGAAGTAGTGCGCGAACTGCTGGGCGGATGAGCGGTTGATATCATGGCCAAACGCGCTGGGCAGTCCGGTTTGCTGGCGTCGTACCGCAGGAAGGGGACGGGTTGGGGTTTTTACCTGCGCAACCTGCTGTACCTCGTCATTTTCTGGCTGGTTGCGACCGCTGTCCTGGCCCTGCCTTTCCCGCCGGCCGGCGGCCTGCAGTTGCAGGAAGGGGATGTCAGCCCGACCGACGTGCGCGCCCCGCGCCGCTTCTCCTTCGTCAGTCAGGTGCTGACCGAACAGGCGCGCCAGCGGGCCGAGGACGCGGTCCAGGATATTTACGACCCTCCGCAGGCCCGCATCGCCCGTCAGCAGATCGAGCGCGCCCGGGCGGTGCTCAACTTCGTCGATATGGTGCGCACAGACCCCTTTGCCTCCACGGCCCGCAAGAGCGAATGGCTGGGCAGTATCGCCGATGTCAGCCTCAGCCCGGAGGCCATCAAGGCCCTGCTGATGATGGATGACCGCACCTGGAAGGATGTCTCGGCCGAGATCATCAATGTGCTCGACCGGGCCATGCGGGAGGAGATCCGTAGTTCCAACCTGGAGGCGGTCAAGCGGACGGTGCCGGCGCTGGTCAGCCCACAGTTCAATGAGGAGCAGAACCTGGTCATCAGCCAGTTCGTGCAGGGCCTCCTGCGGCCCAACGCCTTCTTCAACGCTGAGAAGACCGCTGAGGCCCGGCGCAAGGCGCGCGAATCGGTCCAACCCATCACCCGCACCTTTGAGGAAGGGGAGATCATTGTGCGCGCCGGCGAGATCGTGGATGCGCTGGACGTGGAGGCGCTGGAGGCGCTGGGCCTCCAGCAGGAGCGCGTCGGCTGGAACGATATCCTGGGCGCCGGCGGCTTTGCCTTGCTCTGCTCCGTCTGGCTGGGCCTGTACATGGTGCGCCATCTGCCGCTCCTGCGCTCGCACCCGCGCTACAGCACCCTGCTCTTCGTCCTGCTGGTGACCTTTACCATCCTGCTCAAGGTCATGGTCCCCGGCCAGACCATGCTGGCCTATATGTTTCCGGTGGCCGCCCTGGCATTCCTGATCACCGTGTTGGTGGAGTTTCCCATTGCCCTGGGTGCGGTGCTGGTGGTCTCCCTGCTGGCCGGCTACCTCTCGCGCGGCTCGCCGGAGCTGATGGTGTATCTGCTCTTGAGCGGGCTGTTCGCCGGCCTGGTGCTGGCGCGCAGTGAGAAGCTCAGCGCCTTTTTCTGGGCCGGCCTGTTCGTCTCCGTCGTCAATGTCGCCATTATCCTGATCTTTCAACTGCCGGCGAACGTGTATGATCCCCTGGGCCTGCTGGGCGTGGTCAGCATGGGCTTTGTGAACGGCCTGCTGTCGGCCGGCGTCACCCTGGCCACCTTCTACTTCCTGGGGTCGGTGTTCGGCATCACCACCACCCTGCAGTTGATGGAGCTTCTGCGCCCCACCCATCCCCTTCTGCGGGAACTGCTCCTGAAGGCGCCGGGCACCTATCATCACAGCATTCTGGTCAGCAATATGGCGGAGGAAGCCGCCAACCGCATCGGCGCGGATACCCTGCTCACCCGGGTGGGGGCCTATTACCACGACATCGGCAAGATCAAACGGCCCTATTTCTTCGTCGAGAACCAGATGGATGGGGTCAACGTGCATGAGGGGCTGGACCCGCTGACCAGCGCGGATATCATTCGCCGGCATGTCGAGGAGGGGCTGGAGCTGGCGCGCGAGTACAAACTGCCGCCGGCGATCCAGGCCTTCATCCCCGAGCACCACGGCACCACGGTGGCGAGCTATTTCTATCATCTGGCGAAGGAAAAGGCCGCCGACCCGTCCCAGGTCAACGAGGACGATTTCCGCTACCCGGGCCCGAAGCCGCAGTCGCGCGAAACCGCTATCGTCATGCTGGCGGATGGGTGCGAGAGCGCCGTGCGCAGTAAGCGGCCCACCTCGCCGGAGGAGATTGACGAGATCGTGTACAAGATGATCCGCAACCGCCTGCTGGATGGGCAGTTGGATGAGTGCAACCTGACCATGCGCGATTTGCAGACGATCCGCGAGGCATTCGTGGCCATGCTGGCGGCGGTGTTCCACCCTCGCATTCAGTATCCGGAGCCGGCCGCCGCGCCCCCGCCGGAAGGGCCGGCCGCGCCCACGCCGGCGGGCATTCCCTCCCAGGAGAGGCCTTCATGATGCATCAGGAACTGCTGGAAGTCACGCTGATGTACGGGGAGCAC
>JACIWP010000241.1 GCA_014360855.1 Anaerolineae bacterium | reverse complement strand
GCACCGCCTTTGTCCTCGGAAGCGGCTATTTCTTCAGTGAGGCCAGGTAATCCTGCCAGCCAGTGTTGATTTTGCCGTCAATGATGTCCTGCTTGAGCTGTTCCAGCTCCTTCTTCAGGGAATCGGGCACCTTGCCGTCAAACTCGTGGAACGGGGCGAGGCCCACGCCGCCGTTCTTCAGGGTGCCAACATAGGTGCCACCCTTGAAGGTGCCGTCCAGGGCCATCTTGATGGCGTCGCGCACAGCCACATCCATGTTCTTCAGAACGCTGGTGAGGACGACCGGGCAGTACTCCGCGGCGCTGATGCACCAGTCGGTGTCGACGCCGATGAGCATGGTGCCGGCGTGCTCACGCACGGCGGCGGCGGTGCCCAGGCCCACGGGGCCGGCCACCGGCATGATGATGTCCGCGCCCTCGCCGATGAGGTCCTCGCCGGCGCGCCGGCCGTCATCGGTGGACTCGAAGTTGCCGACGAACAGGCCCTCGTCCTTGGCAGATTCCCAGCCCAGCACCTGCACGTTGGTGCCGTGCTTCTGGTTGTAGTATTTGACGCCGTTCTCGAAGCCGACCATGAAGATGGTGACGGGCGGGATCTTGATGCCGCCGAAGGTACCGACCTTGCCGGTCTGGGTCATGCCGGCGGCCAGGTAGCCGGCGAGGAAGGCGGCTTCGTCCGTGGCGAAGGTCAGGCCCAGCACGTTGGGGATCGGCGGGTCATAGGAGAAGTCCACGATGGCGAACTTGACGTTCGGGTTCTTCTCGGCGAAGGTCTTGGTGTCCTCGCCCAGCAGGAACCCGACGGTGATGATCATGTCGTACTTCTGGTCGATGAACTGGGAGATGTTGACGGCGTAATCCGTCTGCTGCTGGGACTCGAGATAGGCTACCTCCACGCCCAGCTCATCGCGGGCCATTTCCATGCCGCGCCAGGATGTGGCATTGAAGGACTTGTCATCAATGCCGCCGACGTCGGTGACCATGCCCACTTTGAGCTTGGGCTTTTCGGGAGCGGCGGTGGGAGCCGGGGTGGCCTGCGGTGCACATGCCATGACCATGCTGGCGATGATCACCAGTGCCACAAGTACCATCACGATTTTGCGCATTTTGTCCTCCTCCAGGTTGGGTGTGAAAAATAGGTGCAGGGTACCAGCAGAGACTGTAGGGGATATCGTGTCCGCAGTTCTTCCTTCGTCTTGTGCTCCATTGCACCTCCTTTCTGTGGCACGACTGCCCCTATTATCATCCAAGCTAGGCAACTCGTCAAGTTCGAGAGGGATGGTGTGATGAGTTGACACGGCCGGCGGGTGATGGTATTTTCATGGGGATATTTGTGCACAGGAGGGTTCGCGTGGCAACCTACCTCGTCACTGGCGGCGCCGGCTTCATTGGTTCTCATATCGTGCATGCGTTGGTCGAGCAGGGCAAACAGGTGCGTGTGCTTGATAACCTCTCCACGGGGAACCTGTCCAATATCCAAGATGTGCTGGATCAGATTACCTTTATCAAGGGGGACATCACCGATCTGAGCACGGTGCGGGAAGCCGTGCAAGGGGTGGATTATGTCCTGCACCAGGCGGCCCTGCCCTCCGTGCCCCTTTCCATCGAGCGGCCGCTGGACACGGACATGGCGAACGTGCGGGGAACCCTGCATTTGCTGGTGGCGGCGCGTGAGGCCGGCGTCAAGCGGTTCGTCTTCGCCTCCTCGTCGTCGGTATATGGGGAGCAGGAGGGGGCGGCAAAGGTGGAGACGATGCTGCCGGCGCCCATCTCGCCGTACGGCGCCTCCAAGGCCGCCGGCGAGATGTACTGCCTGGCGTTTTATCATACTTACGGCCTGCCCACCGTGATCTTGCGCTACTTTAATGTCTTCGGCCCGCGTCAGAACCCGGATTCCCCGTACGCGGCTGTCATTCCGCGGTTTATCACGGCGCTCCTGCGCGGCCAACCCCCCACCATTTTCGGCGACGGTCAGCAGTCGCGCGATTTCTGCTACGTCAGCAATGTGGTGGATGCGAATCTGCGCGCCTGCCGCGCCAGGCATGCGCCGGGCCAGGTACTGAATATTGCCACCGGCCGGCCGAACACTGTGCTGGACCTGTTCCATACTCTGCGGGAATTGACCGGCGCCGAGGTGGAGCCGATCTTTGCCCCGCCGCGGCCGGGGGATATCCGCCACTCGGCCGCGGACATTTCTAAGGCCCGCGCCCTCCTGGGCTATGAGCCAAAGGTAGGCTTTCATGAGGGGCTGGCGCGCACCGTGCTGTGGTTCCGCCAGCAGATGGGTATGGGAGAGTAAAACAAAGGTTGCGTTTTGCGCAAAAACAGGGTATAATAGAGGTGAAGGCGGAAGGAGGAGCGAAGAGCGGGCTATGCAAGCAGAACGGACTTCAGCGCCCTGCGACAGCGACGCGCGCGCCGGGGCCATGGCGGCCGGCAATCCTCTCGAGGAATGGCTGCGGAGTTTCGACGAGGTTGTCGAGGTTGAACGCGGCGATATTGTCGAGGGTACCATCGTCGCGATATCGCCCACGGAAATCCTGGTGGATATCGGCTGTAAGGCCGACGGCGTAGTGCCCAGCAGGGAGCTGGAGCGAATGTCGCCGGAGGAGCTGGCGGAACTGCGGGTCGGGGATCGCATCCCTGTCTACGTGGT
This sequence comes from Anaerolineae bacterium, assembly GCA_014360855.1. Lineage (NCBI taxonomy): Bacteria > Bacillati > Chloroflexota > Anaerolineae > Anaerolineae bacterium. Next base: position 1,894 of record JACIWP010000241.1, on the reverse strand, counting down.
GAAGCCAGAGGATATGGATGGCAATGTGGTTCTCTCCATCCGGCGGGCCCGCAGTTTTTACGATTGGCGCAAAGCCGAGGAGCTGATGCGCTCCGAGACCATCTTTGACGGCCGGGTGGTGGATTGTAACCGCGGCGGAGTGATCGTCCCGGTCGGTCGGTTGCGGGGGTTTCTGCCGGCCTCCCAGATCGTCTCGGGGGAAACCAGCGGTTCCGAGAGAGGCCGACACACCGATGATGAGAACCGCTGGCGGTGCCTGGTGGGCAAGACGCTCAAGCTGAAGGTCATCGAGGTGGACCGCAGCCGCAACCGGTTGATATTATCGGAGAAGGCGGCACTGCGGGAATGCCGGCAGGCCGCCAAGCAGAAGCTCATCGAACAGCTTCAGGTTGGTGAGGTCCGCCGCGGCGTCGTGACCAGCATCTGCGATTTCGGAGCATTTGTAGACCTCGGCGGCGCCGACGGGCTGATTCACCTATCGGAGCTGTCCTGGGAGCGGGTGAATCATCCCAGCGAGGTCGTGCAAGTAGGCCAGGAGGTCGAGGTCTACGTCTTGGAGGTGGATTACGAGCGTCAGCGCATCGGGCTGAGCATCCGACAACTGCAAACGGAACCCTGGGAGAAGGCTATAGCGTCTTTATGTGTGGGGCAGATCGTCCAGGGGACCATTACCAAGGTGATGCCGTTCGGTGCGTTTGCACGGATTGCGGATTGTCTGGAAGGATTGATTCACATTTCGGAGTTATCTGACGGGCGGGTGAATCATCCCAGGGAAGTCGTCAAAGAGGGCGACGTGGTGCCGGTGAAGATCGTGCGGATTGACCCGCAGCAACGGCGCATTGGGTTGAGCCTGAAGCAGGCTCGGGAGGAACTGGAGGAGGACTTTGACTGGCGCCAGGAACTCGAATACAGCCTGAAGGAGGAGCAACAGCAGGCTGAGGACACCTAGTTGGGTCAGGGGGCCGTTCGGGCTGTATCGAGTGGGCGCATGGCCATGCGGGAAGCAGGCGTTGAGGATCGGTTTTGGTGCGTGTGCAGTGCTCGATGATGGAACCAGGCCAGCCGGCCCCTGCTCGAAACGGCCAATGAGCGGAAACGTGATGCGCCGGTGATTGACAGGGGCGGCCAGGATAGGTTCCGGGTTGCCCCTTTGTTTTATGAAGGGGCTGAGGATGGTCCTCGGGACCGCCAGTCTACGAAGAATATGTGACTGCCTTGGGAGCCAAATGGCCGGCTCTTGAGGCCCGGGCTTTCTAAACGATGAGGGAATGATAATGGAAGAAAACCGGAGTAGTTCAGAGATGGCAGGTGGAGGGAAGTTAGACCGCTTCACAAGACGTGCAAGACATGCCCTGGCCCGCGCGGCGAGCGAGGCCAAGCGGCTGAATCATAGCAGTATCGGCACAGAGCACATCCTGCTGGGTCTGGTGCGTCAGAAGGACTGCACCGCTGTCGCGATCCTGCGGGAGCTGGGCCTGGACCCGGACTGGATCATCCGGGCGCTGGAGCGCGCCGCCAAGCGCGGCGACCGCATTACCCTGCGGGAGCCGGAGCTGACCCCGCGCACCAAGCGGGTGATCGAGTACTCGTTCGAAGAGGCGCGCTTGATGGGCCAGGACTATGTGGGCACGGAGCATCTGCTCCTTGCCATCCTGCGGGAGGGCGAGGGCATCGCCTCTGACATCCTGCGCGGCATGGGCCTGGACCTGGAGCAGGTGCGCTTGAAGACGGCGGAGACCGTCATGGAGCGCAAGGCTAAAGCGCGTGCCACCACCGAGCCGGCCAAAGAGAAGAGCGAGAGCAAAACGCCCCTGCTGGATCAGCTCGCGGTGGACCTGACCGCGCAGGCGCGCGAGGGCAAGCTGGACCCCGTCATCGGCCGCGAAAAGGAGAT
>JACIWP010000240.1 GCA_014360855.1 Anaerolineae bacterium | reverse complement strand
GGGGGGGGGGGGGGGGCGCGGGCCCGGGGGCGGGCGACCCCGTCGGGGGGGGTGGGGGGGGTTTGGGGGGGGTGGACGTGGGCGCCGGCGCGTAGTGCGTCAACTGCACGAAATGGATGACCTCATCGCCGTCCCCCTCGCAGGAGATGCGGAAGTCCGCCCGGCCGCCGGCCAGCCCGTTCTGGAAATTGGCGTCCGGCAGATAGAAGGTCTTCTGCACCCAGCGGTCGGTGCCGGTCTTGACGATGGCGGGGCCGGCGAACTTGATGCCGCTGTCCGAGTCATATTCCAGGCGCCAGGTATCCGGCCCACTGCCGAAGATATGGTCATAGTAGGTCACCGTCAGGGAGACCGGATGGGTCGCTCCGTAGAGATAGCGGTCATCAATGTCAAAGTACATGGAGGTATTGCCGCTGGCCTGGTCGGTGCGCCGGGTGATCCAGCTCTCCCAGGCACTGCTGTCCAGGTACGGCACATCTCCCTCGACGGGTGCGGCCTCTCGGATCTGATAGGGCGGGCAGTTGGTCTGGGGCTGGACATGGCATACCGGCCGGTAGGTGATGGCTACGGTCCTGCCGCCGGGGATATCATCGCGCTGATACAGGTAGAACGAGTAGTTGCCGCGCTTGGGGTAGTAGGTGTAGCCCGACTCGCGCAGGGCGACCCACACGCTGGGTGTGTCGTACGGCGTGCGGCCGATATGGCGCTGGGTGAACTGCAAGATCGGCCACAGGCGGGTGCCGCCGGCCATGTCGGTAAACACCTCCTCCGCCAGGGCGATGTAATCGGCATGGCTGTCCAGCGCGCTCAACATCGCCCAGTAGACCTGCGCATCATCGCGCAGATAGAAGCGGTAGGACTCGAAACCAATGGGAAGGGTGTCGGAATACGAAATGATGGGGTCTTCCAGGAACGACAGATAGCCGTAGGAGTAATACGGGTCCCGGCAGACCATCTTATCGCGGTCGGCCATCAGCCCATTGCCCTTGAACCCGACGCCGCGCATGGCGGCGTAATTGGCGATCTCGCGGCGCTCGTACTCATGGCCGCGCACAAAGATGGGGTAATGCTGGGTCATGAGGGGTTTATTCGGGAAGGCCTCGCGATAATAGCCGATGATGTTGTTCACCACCTCGATCCACTGTTCGCTGGTGTAGCCCAGCGAGGCCAGGCACTGGTCCATGGCATCGTCGATGCCCGGCTGGTTCTCGCCGTCGCGCCCGGTGCTGATCTGCACCCATTCGACGCGCGGGTCGTTGTTGTAGCGCGCCCCAAAGGCGCGGATGAGGTTGTGAAAGCCCTCCTGGAACTCGGTGGACCAGTAATTGGGGACGATTTTGCCGCCGCAGAGGAGGACGGGGATCCACGCCGGCGCCATGCTCCCGCCGGACGTACAGCTATCCACTCCCAGCGCTACCACCCTGCCCTGGGCCGCCTCGCCGGCGATCCAATTGTCCACTGCCGACCAGTCGTACACCCCGGGCGCCTTCTCGATATCCTTCCAGGCGAAGGTCATATGTCCGCCGGTGAGCAAACCCGGATAGGTGGAGGGGGGCACATGCCGGCCGTGAAAGAGGTAGATGCCCGGGTTGCGCACCATGGCTTTGTGAGCGGAGGGGCCGCCGCCTGTGCCGGCCGGCTCCTCTGCCCGCACGTTCACCCGGCCGGCGAGCAGAGCGCCGGCGACCAGCCCCAGCAGTGCCAGCAGGAGCACGAAGGGCAGTAGTCGTTTCATGTTCGCGGCCTCTCTCCCATGGAAAGCCTGGCCAGGTGGTAGGCCTGGCCAGGCTCAAGCGAGATCCTTCCGCAGGGCTAGTAACGCTTCAGCAGGATGGGCAGTACCGCCTGTCTGGGCAATGTGGGCGTTGGCGTGATGGTCGGCGTCGGTGTGTCGGCCAAGCGATCGCCGAAGTTGATAATGTGCGTCATGCCGGCGACCACGGGCACCACATAATTGTTGGCCGTGGTCGAAACATAGCCGGGCGGGTCAATCTCGATCAGCGCGTAATTCCCTGGCTCCAGGTTCTCGAAGCGATAAAAGCCGTCCAGTAGGGTCGTGTACGAGTTGATCAGATTGCCCTCGCGATACAGGTTCAGCACGGCGTTGGGCAGGGGCGGCTCCCCCAAATCGGGCTGGCCGTTGCGGTTCATATCATGCCACACGATGCCCTGAATGCCGCCGGTGGATGGGGTGGCGGTCGGTGTGCGGGTAGGGGTAGCCGTCGGGGTGCCGGTGGCCGTCGGCGTGCGGGTCGCCGTGCCGGTCGGGGTGATGGTCGGCGTATGGGTCGGGGTGCCGGTGGCGGTCGGCGTCGGGGTCGGCGGCGGGATAATGTACGCCAGACAGAGCTGAGGACGGTAGGCCTGTACGGTGGACTCAGATGAGGAGAAGGTGTACAGGGCGGTCATATCCCGACAGCGGTAGGGCTTGACCACCACGCCGTAATTCTCCCCGGGACTGCCGGCCCAGTGTTGGGCCGATTCGCTGACATCCAGGTCGATCCAGCGGTCAATGTCCCTGGTGGGGTCATAACAGCTCACCACATCGTCCGGCGTGCCGCTCCGGTCCACGCCTACGCCGTTGACGCCCGGCACTGCCCAGCCCACACCGGACAGGGCGGAGTTCCAGGTCGCCTGGTCCTCGGCCCAGGGCCGCAGGACCTGATAGGAGTGCAGGGTGATGGGGACATTGGCCGGGTTGGTGGATTCCCAGAAGAGCTTGAGGGTGGCGCTGATGACCTGGGCGCCGGCCGGCAGTTTCCCCGTTATATCAAACTTCACGAGGATGCTGGTGTTATCCTCCGTCTTGCCGTACAGCTTGATGCCGTTGCCGTAATTCGTGCTGGGGAAAGCGATGTCAATATAGGTGTCAATATTGCCTGTATAGCCGCCCAATCCTTGCTGTAAGCAGATAACCGTCGGGGCGGGCGTGGCTGTCGGCGTGGGCGTCGGTCCCGTGGTCGGCGTTGCGGTTGCCGTCGGCGTAGGCGTCGGGGTCGCGGTGAAGGTCGGCGTGGCGCCGGTGGGCGTCGCGGTGGGCGTGGCGCTGGGCGTGAAGGTGCGCGTCGGTGTGGGTGACACGGTGAAGGTTGGGGTGGACGTGGGCGCCGCGGTGGCGGTCAGGTTCAGCTCGGTGCTCTCGGCGGAATGCCACACCCCCGTCTGATCGGCGTCCACGTTGTTCTCCCACGGCCCGATGCGGAAGTAGACCGTGTCCCCTTCATAGGCGCCGTCCTTGCCGGGCACCTCATCATCGTCGCCGCGCACGGTGATGGTATAGACCGAGGTTTGTGGATTTGGCGGCGCCGGCGTGAAGGTCAGCGTGGTGCCGCAGATGACCGGCGTCGTGCCGTCCAGCACATAGGCGGTGATGAGGGTGCCGTCCGGCACGCGCGCGCCGTTGACCGTCACGGTGCCGTAAAAGGTATGGGAGGGCGGTGGTACCGCCAGGGCCAGGCCGGCGCTCCACGTCAGGAGCATCACGGCCAGTATGACTGCCCCGATGGCCTTGCGCACTGTTCGCGTTCCCATGATAGGGCCTCCTTCGCCGCCTCAGTTCGACACCGTGAGCGTGCAGTTCTGGTTCACGTAGATCCAGTAGCCGTAGCCGGGGCGCAGTTCCTGCAGAGTATTGGCCCAGGACGGGACGGAGACATCATAACTGCGCCAGGAGCTGGTGCCGGCATTGTACTCGAAGACCTTGGTGTACTTGCCCTCGATGGAGGTCAGGGCATCGGCGACAGGCTGGGAATTGGCCCGCGGGAAGCCCACCAGATTGGCGCCGGTGTACAGGGGGATATCCGTGCTGGAGGGCAGGGTGCCGGTCACGGGCAGGGTCGCCGGCTGATTCATGTAAATCCAGAAGCCCATGCTCGGGTCCAGGTTTTGCAGGGTGTTGGCCCAGGAGGGCACGCTGACATCGTAGCTCTTCCAGCTCTTGGCGGCGTTATCGTAGGCGAAGACCTTGGTATATTTGCCGTCGATGGGCGCCAGCACATCCTGGATGGCCGTGCTGGCCGGCTGTACCGGGAAGGAGACCAGGTTGGGACCGGTTTGCAGGGTTACGTTGTGTACCACCTGGCTGGAGGAGCGCTTGGCCAGCATGACCATGTGGATGTATTCGTCGCCGTCGCCGTTGCAGTTGATGCGGAAATCGCTGAGGCCCAGGAGCCCATTGGCCATACGGGCGTCGTCAATGTAGAAGGTGAACTTCTTCCAGGTGTTGGTATTGGTCTTGGTGACCGTGCCGGCGCTCTTCATGGTGCCGCCCGGCCCGTCATATTCCAGGGACCAGGTATCGGTGCCGCGGTCAAAATAGGTGACCGTGATGGAGATGGCATTGGTGCCGCCGTACAGATAGCCGTCGTCCACCTTGAACCACATGTAGGGGTTTCCAGCGGCCTGGTTGGTGCGGCGGGCGATCCAGCCCTCTTTGGTGCCGGCGAGGAAAGAGACGTTGGGCTCCACCAGGGTGTTCTGGATTTGATATGCCCCGGAACCGCTGGGGCGATAGGTGACCGCCTTGGTACTGCCTCCCGGCACACTGTTATCCTGGTAGAGATAGAA
>JACIWP010000239.1 GCA_014360855.1 Anaerolineae bacterium | reverse complement strand
GGGGAGGAATATTGTATCCGAGCGGGGCGATCTTGTCAAACGGGTGGTCCAGAGGAGTGTCCACCCATTTTGGCCCCTTACAGTGTGATGCGGTGGTATACCTCCTTCCTCGCCGGCGGGAGAGGGGTTCGGGGGTGGGGCGGCTTGCCCCACAATGGTCTGAGACGGTTTTTCTTCCACGCACATGTGCCGGCGGGAGGCATGCGGTATGGAGCGGGAACGGGAGCGGCGTATTGCTGAGATTCGGAAGGAGCTGGAGGAACTGCGCCGGCGCTGGCCGAAGCACTCCGTGCCGCCGGCCCTGCACCAGCAGTTGGAAGAGCTGGAGGAGGAGCTGGAGAGGCTGTTGGGTGAGCGGGATGCGCCAGCTACGGAGCGCGGCGCTCCACAGTGATGCGCTCCAGGTCGGAGGGCAGTATCGTGTTCGGGAAGATGGCCCGCGCTTCCGCCAGCAGTTCGGCCTCGCGCCCGCGATAGGCATCGCCGATGTGGGTCAGGCACAGCAGGCGCACCTTGGCCTCGGCGGCGATGGTGGCGGCCTGCGCCGGCGTCATGTGCCCGCTGGCCTCCGCCAGGTGCGCCTGGTCCGAGGAGAAGGTCGCCTCGGTGATGAGCAGGTCGGCCCCCTGGGCGATGCGGGCCAGCGAGTGGGTGAAGGCGATGTCGCCGCTGACGACCACCTTGGCGCCGGGCACAGGGTCGGAGAGGACCTGGTCCGGGTGGATGACCTCCCCGTCGGGCAGGGTGATGGTCTCGCCGGCCACGAGGCGCTCCCGCCAAGGGCCGGCCGGCACCCCCAACCGCTCCGCCAGCTCCGGCCGGAAATGCCGGCGCGGCCGCTCCTCGAAGATATAGCCGAAGCAGGGCCGCGCGGTGTGGTTGGTGCGAAACGCCGAGATGACCAACTCCTCATCTTCGATCAGCACCCCGCGCGATACGGCAAAGTATTCGATGTCCACTCCCGGGTCGCGCGCCTCCGGGGAGCGGATCAAGGTTGCCAGGATGCGCACCCGGTCCAGGGTGGTACTGCCGCCGTAAATGCTCAGGCGCGGGCGGGGCTTGAGGTTCGCCATGCGGAGCGAGAAGAGCAGGCCGCCGATGCCCAGCAGATGGTCCAGATGGTCATGGGTGAAGAAGACCTGCCGCAGGTTGACGCCGGGCTGTGCGTCGGTCAAGCCGGCGGCGCGCGCCTGGGCCAGCCGTTGATAGGTTCCCTCGCCGCAGTCCACGAGATAATGCCGGCCGCCGTACCGGATGAGCGTTGCCGAAGGGGTGCGCTCTGGGGTGGGAATGGCGGCGGATGTCCCCAGGAATAAGATTTCGAACACGGCCGTTGCCTCACCACGGGTTATCAGGGTCCGCTGACAAGGGGATTATAGGGGAGGTTGCGCGGCGCGTCAAGCCGGCGCAGGCCGCGCGCAGTTTTGGTGATTCTGCGCTTCTGCGCTATAATGTCCAGCACTGGTTGCCATGTGCCCCGCACGCAGAGGAGACGGCGATGGAGCGCGGGAATGCCTCTGGGATAGAGCAGGAACGACCTCAGCCCGAGCTGGAAAAGCTCCGCCAGCGCGTGCAGGAACTCCAGCTTGCACAGATGCAGTTAACCATGGCCAAGGCGGAGCTGGAAGAAAGCGAACGCCGCTATCGCGAACTGTTCGAACTCGCTCCTGCTTCCCTGTGGGAGGAAGACTTCTCCGACGTCAAGGGCTTCCTGGAGGAACTGCGCCGGCAAGGCGTGACCGATTTCCGGGCCTATTTTGACGAGCACCCGGAGACTATCGCTGAATGCACCCGACGCATTCGCCTGATCTCCGTCAACCGAACAACCCTGGAGCTGTACGGTGCGCGCACTATAAACGAACTGCGGGAGCATCAGAACCGTATCTTCATCCCCAAATCCGTGGAACTGCTGAAGGAAGAGCTGATTGCCTTGGCCGGCGGCGCTACCGTCTTCGACGGCACCGGCATGAACGGCACCCTGCGCGGCGAGGTCATTCACATCGCCCTGCGCCTGATCATCCTGCCGGGATACGAGGCGACCTGGAAGCGGGTGCTGGTCGCTATCCTGGACCTCACGCCCTATTATCATCTGCAATGGGCCCTGCAGGACAGCGAACAGCGCTTCCGCACCCTCGTCGAATCCATGGATGATATTGTGTTTACCCTGGACCGCCAACAGCGCCATACCGGGATTTACGGCCGCTGGCTGAAGCGTTGGGGCCTGACCCCTGAGATGTTCCTCGGAAAGACGGCGCGCGAATTCTTCGGCACGGAGGAGGCGGCCCGGCCGCACGAAGAGGCCAACGCGCGCGCCCTGGCCGGCGAATATGTCATCTACGAATGGTCCACCACCGACTCCACCGGCACCCATTATTTCCAGACCTCCCTTTCCCCCATGTTGGACGAAGCCGGCCAGGTCGTCGGGCTGGTCGGCATCGGCCGGGATATCACCGAACTCAAGCGCATGGAGCAGGCGCTGGCGCGCTCCGAGGCGCTCCTGCGCGCCATTTTCGACAACATCCATGAGGGTATCGTGGTCACCGATTTGGAGGGCCGCATCCTGGAGATTAATACGGTGGCACTCCAGATGGTGGCCCCGTTCACTCGGGAAGCAGTTCTCGGCAAGTCCTTCGCAGAGCTTCTCCCATTCCCGTCGGAGTTCATCCGCGCTGAAAACGAGAAGATACGGCAGGCACTTATCGAGGGGAGGTCGTTTACCACCGAGCGGTTGATCCCTGGACCGGACGGCCAGGAACGGATCCGTCTAAGCCGCTATTTCCCTCTTCGGGACGCCGGCGGCCAGATTGTGGGCGTCATTAACATCATTCGCGACGTGACCGAGGAGCGCCGGCTGGAGGAGGAGCGCCGGCGCCTGGACAAGCTGGAGGCGCTGGGACTGCTGGCCGGCGGCATCGCCCACGATTTCAACAACCTGCTGACCGCCGTCCTGGGCAACATCTCCCTGGCGCGGCTCCAACTGCCGGCGGAGCACGAGGTCCAGAAACTGCTGGCGGAGGCCGAGCGCGCTTCCCTGCGCACCCGCGACTTGACCCAACAACTGCTCACCTTTGCCAAAGGGGGCGAACCCATCCGCGAGCTGGCCACCATCTCCGACTTGCTCCACGATATCACCCGCTTCATCCTGCGCGGCTCCAGCGTGCGGCCGGCCATCACCATTGCGCCGGACCTCTGGCCGGTGGAAGTGGATAAGGGCCAATTCGGCCAGGTGGTGCAGAACATTGTGCTGAACGCCCGGCAGGCCATGCCGGCCGGCGGCACCCTCTATCTGACCGCCGAAAACGTCACCATCGCCCCACCCGGCCAGGGAATCGTCCCGCCCGGCGCTTATGTGCGCATTACCTTCCGTGATGAGGGCATCGGCATCCCCAAGGAGCATCTCTCGCGCATCTTTGACCCCTATTTCACCACGAAGCAGGAGGGGAGCGGCTTGGGGCTGGCGGTGGTGCATTCCATTGTGCGCCGGCACGGCGGCTACATCACCGTGGATTCCGTGTTGGGCCAGGGCACGACCTTCACCATTTACCTGCCGGCCCAGCCGGAACGGCGCGCGCTGGGAGAAACGGCGCGTCCCGCTGTAGCGGCGCCTGAAAAGTATGCCGGCCGCATACTGATCATGGACGATGAGGCGATGGTGCGGGAGCTGTTGCGGCGCTACCTGAGCCACCTGGGGTTCGAGTGTGAGGAAGCCGGCGACGGCCGGCACATGCTGGAGAAGTACCAGGAAGCGCGACAGGCCGGCCGGCCTTTCGACCTGGTCATCATGGACCTGACCATCCCCGGCGGCATGGGCGGCAAGGACGCCATCGTGCGGCTTCGCCAATTGGACCCGACCGCCAGGGCCATCGTCGTCTCCGGCTATGCCAATGACCCTATCATGGCCCGTTACGCCGAGTACGGCTTTAACGGTGTGGTGTCCAAGCCCTTCAACTTGGAGAGTCTGAAAGCGGTTCTGCTGAAGGTGTTGGAAACGGGCGGGAAACGCTCGCCGGCGCCGGCAGAGGCCGTCCCTGCCCAGGAATCGGACGCGCAGTGTGAAAGCGATCCCCGCCAGTTCATCTACCGGATTGACGCCGGCGATATCCTCACTGCCGCCAACGACGCCTGGGATGAATTTGCCATCGAGAACGAGGCTCCCCATCTGACCCGACAGAAGGTGATCGGCAGATCATTATGGGAATTCATTGCCGGAGAGGAAACCCAGCACCTGTACCGCGTCCTTTTCCAGCGCGTGCGGGAGGTCAAGCGCGCCGTGAGCATCCCCTTCCGCTGTGACGCGCCGGACTGCCGGCGGTATATGGAAATGCAGATGACGCCGGATGACGCCGGCGGCATCACCTTCACCAACCGCATCCTGCGGCTGGAAAAGCGGCCGCCCGTGCGCCTGTTGGCGCGGAGCGCGCCCCGCTCCCCCGATTTCGTGACCATGTGCGGATGGTGTAAGAAGGTGCGGCTGTCCGACGGCCGCTGGGCAGAGGTGGAAGAGGCCATCCGTGTCCTGCACCTGTTCGATGAGCGCATTGTGCCGCAGATTTCGCACGGCATCTGCCCGG
>JACIWP010000238.1 GCA_014360855.1 Anaerolineae bacterium | reverse complement strand
GAACAGCCTCTCCCTACGCGCCGGGGTGAAGGAGCCTCGTGAAGGGGAGCTGGCCGCTGTCCAACAGGAGGCCGCGGCGCCGCCGGCATTGACCCTGTTCACCAATGCCATGCACACCATCGCGGATGGCCAGCAGTTGCTGTTGAATTCCCAGCAGGCAAGCCGGGAACTGCTGAACGTGGTTATTCAGGACAATTTCCTGCTCAAAGAGGAGAATGCCCGTCTGCGGGAGCGCATGATGCGGCTGGAGCAGGAGCTATCGGAGAACCGCCGGCGTGCGGAAGCGCGCATCGAGATGCTGGAAAGGCGGCTGGAGCGTCTGGAATCCGCGGAAAAGGAGCCGCAGGTTCAGCCTGTGAAGCGTGCACGCAGGGGTTGGCTGGCGAAACTGCTGGGGCTTTAGCGCCGGCGTGTCTCCTGCGCCACCCATTCCCCCCACAGATCGTACTCGCTGGCGGCAGTCACCCGCACCGGCAGAAGGTCCCCGACCTCCGCTTCCCCTTCCACCAGGATAAGCCCGTCGATCTCCGGGGCATCGCGATAGGTGCGCCCAACGCTGATGCCGTCCCCCACCCCTTCCACCAGCATCTCGAGGACGCGGCCCACCTGTTCCTGGTTGCGCCGCAGGGAGATGGCCTGTTGGCGCTCCATCAACTGCGCGTAGCGGGCCTGCTTGACCTCTTCCGGCACCTGGCCGGGCATTTCGGCGGCCGGCGTGCCCTCTTCCGGGGAAAACACAAACGCCCCCACCCAATCGAAGGCGATGGCGTCCACGAATTCCAACAGGGTCTGGAACTCCGTCTCGGTCTCGCCCGGGAATCCAACGATCAGCGAGGTTCGCAGGGCGATGTCCGGCATGGCGGCGCGCAGGGCCTCGATCTGGGCCATGACCTTGTCCAGGTCATGGGGCCGGCGCATGCGCCGCAGGACATCCGGATGGCCGTGCTGGAGCGGGATGTCCAGGTAATGGCATACCTGCGGATGGCCCACCATGACCTCGATGAGGCGGGGCGAGATGCGCTGGGGATAGGCGTACATGAGCCGCAACCAATCCAGCTCCGGCACGGCGCGCAGGATGCGCTCGATCAGCTCCGGCAGGGCGTCCTCCATGCCTCGGTCGGCACCGTAGGAGGTGATGTCCTGGGCGATGAGGATGATCTCCCGTGCGCCGGCGTCCACCAGCTCCCGCGCCTCGGCAACGATATGCTCCATGGGGCGACTGCGCGCCGGCCCCTTGATGAGCGGGATGGAGCAGAAGGAGCAGGAGGCACTGCATCCATCGGCGATCTTGAGGTACACGCTGGGGCCGGCGAACGGTCGGCCTGGCGCCGGCATCTTCTCCAGGTTCAGCGTACCGTCCAGCCAGGCCAGCGGTTCCCCGGGCGAGGTCCGATTGGCGAGGACATCCACCAGCCGGGTGATCTCATCCAGGCGGCGGGTGCTGATCAGGGCATCCACGGCCGGCACTTCATTTAGCAACCGGCTGCCCCAGCGCTGGGCGAGACAGCCGGCGGCGATGACCCGCTGACGCCGGCGCTTGCCGCGGGTGAGTTCCCGCAGGACTTCGAGCGATTCGCGGCGGGCCGGCTCGATGAAACCGCAGGTGTTGACGATAATGACATCGGCCTGGCGCGGATCCTCGACGATCTCATGATGTGCCAGGGCCAACTGCGCCGCCATGTTTTCGCTGTCCACCACGTTCTTGGGACAGCCTAATGTCGCAATGAACACACGCATGGATGCGCTCCAGGGAGGTCTCAGAAGCCGGCGGGGCGCAGGGCCGATGATTGGGTGGCGGGAGCGGTAGGCGTGCCGGCCGGCGGGGGTGGTGTCGGGCTGGCGGTGGGTGTTGGGGTGGGTGTGCCCTCTTGTTCGGCGACGGGGCCGGCGCCGGTGGGCACGGGCATGTTGGCCGGCCCTCCCTGGCGCACCCATTCCACGTCCTTGACCTCGCCGATGGCGCCCAACAGGCCGAGCGGTTCGCCGTTGACGGTGACGCGAACGCCGCCGGCGTTCCCCACGCGCAGCGCGACGCTCTCCTGACCTTCCCAAGCGCGAGTCTCACCCGTTTCCAGGGTGCCGACGAACACGCGCACACCATCCACGGTGACCTGTATCCAGGAGGTGGCGACGATCTCCACCTGGACCTCCACGCCGCGGTAGACCTTTGGGGTGGGAGTGGAGGTCGGGGTAGGGGTGGGCGACGCGGTTGGCGATGGGGTAATGGTTGGGCTGGGGATGGGTGAGGACACCGCCGGCGGTTCCGGTGTACCGGTGTTCACAGCGGCCTGGATGGTTGGAGAGGGGACGGCGCCGGCCGGCGGCAGAATGCCGCGCAGGAACGGGGGCAGGCTGTCGCGGCCGACCGTGGAGAAGTACCATACTCCCACGATGGCCAGCGCGATCACCAGCAGGATGATGGAGGCGAGCCGCGCCGACGAGCGGGCCGGCTCCACCAGGGGCACTTCCACCGGTTCATCCAGGGAAAGGCGGGCGGCCGAACTAGATTCACCGTTGTTGGGCTGGGCGATCAGCTCTTTGTAGCGCCGAAGCGCCTCATTGGGGTCCAGCCCCAGGAAGCTGGCATAATTGCGCAGGAAGCCGCGCGTATACACATCTCCAGGAAGCCGGGAAAAGTCCTCTTCTTCGAGTGCGGCGAGGAACTGGGCGCGAATGCGCGTCTCTCGCTCCACATCTTCCAGGCTCAGCCGTTTGGCCTCACGAGCCTGGCGCAGCCAGGAGCCCAATTCGGTCATGGGGCAGACTCTCCTCGAATGCGACACGTTACGCGTACTATACGTTGGCCGGCGCTGTTTGTCAAAATCGCCCAAGCGCTGGCATTTTCCCAAATCGACCTTTCAGGGCTATAATCCCTGCCGGCGGTGGCGCTGTCCACAATCTTTGGAAAGCAGAGGATGGTATCATGACCTATCGCCCTGCATTGCATGCTTTGCTCGATTGGGTTCGTCCATATGCCGACGCCGTCATCCTCGACGCCCAGATCGGGCCGTTCTGGACGGCAGTATTGAGCCGGCGCTGTGGGCTGGCCTCCACGCCGCACCTGAGCCATGCGGATGCGCTCCTGCATCCCCCGTCCCTGCGCCGGGAGGAGCTGATCGGCCGGCCGGTATGGGAGGTGGCGCAGTGGGTGCTGGGCGACGAGCCTGTGCGTGCCGGCGCCGGCCTGGCGGCCATCAATTCGGTAATTGAGCCGGACCTTTCTCACTGCTGGCAGATGAACGCCAAGGACCTCCTGATTCAGCGGGCACCGGGGCATCGCGTGGTGATCGTCGGGCATTTCCCCTTCACGGACGAGGTGCGGGCCGCGGCCGGCGAGCTGTGGGTGCTGGAGCTGAACCCCCGCCCCGGGGATTTGCCGGCGTATATGGCTCCCCAGGTCATCCCGCAGGCCGATGTCGTCGCTGTCACCGGTGTGACGCTCATCAACCACACCTTTGACGATCTCGTGCGGTTGTGCCGGCCGGACGCCTACGTAATTGTGCTGGGTGGGAGCACCCCGCTGTGCCCAGCACTGTTCGACTACGGCGTGGATGTGCTGGGCGGGACGGTGGTGGATGACCCCGAGCAGGTGCTGAAGGACATCGCCGGCGGAGCGACCTTCCGCGAACTGCGCGGCAAGCGCCCCATGCTTATGTTCAAAGAACCGCCGAATTGAACGGGCTTACTCTGCCTCGCCGCGCTGGAGCTTCTGCAGATATTCCCAGTCCTCCGGGGTCAGGCGCGCTCTTTTGAGGAGGTCCGGCCGGCGCTCCCAGGTGCGCTTGAGCGCCTGCTGTCTGCGCCAGCGCACGATCTCCGCATGATTCCCCGACAGGAGCACTTCCGGCACAGCTACCCCGCGGAAGACGCGCGGCCGGGTGTAATGCGGATATTCCAGCAGGCCCTCTGCCAGCGAATCCTCGAACGGCGCGCCCGGGTCGCCCAGGACGCCCGGGATGAGCCGCACAGTGGCCTCCACGATGGCCATGGCCGCGATCTCCCCACCGCTGAGGACGTAGTCCCCGATGGAGATCTCGTCCGTGGCCAACAGTTGCCGCACCCTCTCATCCACGCCCTCGTAGCGTCCGCAGATGAGGATGAGCCGGGGGTGGCGGGCAAGCTCCCTAGCCACCTCGTGGGTGAACAGCCGGCCCTGGGGACTCAGCAGTATGATGGGCACGTTCTGGGAGGGCAGGTCCGGTTGTGCCAGCAGGGCCTCGACAGCGCGGAAAATGGGCTCCGGTTTCATCACCATACCGCCGCCGCCCCCGTACGGGGTGTCATCGGTGGTGCGGTGCTTGTCCGTGGCGTAATCCCGCAGGTTGTGCACGGCGATGCTGACCAGGCCGGCCTCGCGGGCCTTGCGTACCATGCCGATGGAAAAGATGCCCTGGAAGGCCTCCGGGAAAATCGTCAGAATATCATAATGGATTGCCATATCACCCATCCGTGATTATAATGTCCGCAACCTGCGCTACGTTGAGGCTGACTCTGGTGAACCATTCGCCTTCGATGTTCACTGATGACCGCATGTTTTTCCTGTCCACGCTGGTGCTGGTGATCGCGCTGGTC
>JACIWP010000237.1 GCA_014360855.1 Anaerolineae bacterium | reverse complement strand
TGGCTGCCAGTAGTGGTTCAGCAGGTGCAGGGGGGCGGCGGAGCCTGGGTCAGCCATGCCGTGGGCCGGCCGGACCTGGCGGTGATGGCGGATACGTTTATCGGCTTCACCATTGGGCCGGCGCGGGCGGAGGTGCCGGCGCTGGTGCGGCGTGCCGCCTACCTGCTCTATGCGCTGGCATTGGCGCTGGCCGGCTGGCGGCTGGCCCGTCCGCGGCCGGCCGAAGCGCCCGAGGTTCTCGACGGCGCAGTGCTGTGCGCGCTGTGGTTCGCCCTGCCGCTGGCAACCGCCTGGCTGGCCTCGCAGGTCAAGCCGCTGTACTCCCTGCGCTATGCGCTCCCGTTCCTGCCGCCCTTCTGCCTGCTGGCGGCCTGGGGTGTGGAAGTGGTGATATCGCGGCATAAGGCCGCCGGCCTGCTCCTGGCCGGCGCACTGCTGGCCTCCAACCTGGCCGGCACCGCGGTGATGACGGAGCTTCCGCAGAAGCCCGACTGGCGGCAGTTGACGGCGACGCTGATCGCGGAAGCACAGGCCGGCGACCTGGTGGTGCCGGAACCCTTCTGGAACGCCAAGCCCCTGCGCTATTATGCCGGCGGCCGGCTGGCGGTGTATGACCTGGCGCCCCTGCCGGCGACGCCGGAGGAAGTACAACGGTGCGTCGAGGAGCTGGGCAGTGTGGAGCGCCGTGTCTGGCTGGTGGAGGATGTGGGGCATTACGGTGACCCGGACAGACTGCTGTATCAGGCGCTGATGGAGCGCGGCCGGCGCGTACGGAGCTTCCGCGCCGCCGGCATCGGGGAAATCACGTTGTTCGAACTGTCGAGATGAGGGCAGTATGGCGGAAGAGCGCGTCGTGATCATCATGCCGGCCTATAACGAGGCGCGCAACATCGGCGCGGTGCTGGCCGAGGTCCGCCGGCAGATGCCGGCGGCGGACATCGTGGTGGTGAACGACCATTCACAGGATGAGACCGCCCGGGTGGCCGCCGAGGCCGGCGCCGTCGTGCTCAACCTGCCCTGCAACCTGGGCTACGGCGGGGCGGTGCAGACCGGTTTCCGCTATGCGGTTGCGCACGGCTACGATTACGGCGTCATCATGGACGCCGATGGCCAGCATAACGCCGGCGACATCCCGGCCCTGCTGGAGGTGGTGCGGCGGGGGGAGGCGGACCTGGCGCTGGGCTCCCGCTTCCTGGGCCGGCTGGAATATCACCCCTCCTGGGCCAAGCGTCTGGGGATGGCGCTGTTCCGCCGGCTGGCTTCCCGCCTGACCGGCCAGCGCATCACCGACCCGACCTCCGGCTTCCAGGCCATGACGCGCGAGGTGATGCAGTTCTTCGCCGAGGACAATTATCCGTCCGATTTCCCGGACGCCGATACCATTATCACGGTGCATTTCGCCGGCTTCCGCATCCAAGAGGTGCCGGTGACCATGCGGGAGCGCCTGAGCGGCCAGTCCATGCACACCACCTGGAAGAGCATCTATTACGTCTTCAAAATGCTCTTCTCCATCTTCATCGTGTGGCTGAGGCAGCGCACCCGCCAGCATGCTCTGCGGCCTAATCATCAGGAGCTGATATGAGGACGGCGCGTCTGACGAGTTCACAGGAAATGACCAGGGCGAAGGCCGGCCCATTGACACGTGAGTGGCCGGCGCTGGCGATTCTGCTCGCCTACGGCGCGATGGCACTGCTCCTTTCGCCGGCGTACAACTGGCCGGTCATCGATTCCTGGGCCTTTGCCTGGAGCGTGCGGCACCTGCTGGAGACCGGCCGGCTGGTCATCGTGGATTGGGGCGCCATGAGTCAGCTCGCGCATCTGGGCTGGGGTCTGCTGGCATCCTGGCTGGCCGGCTTTTCCTTCGGCACGCTGAACGCCTCCACATTCCTGCTGTCCCTGGCGGCAGTGCTGACCAGCTATGCCCTCCTGCGCGAGCTGGGGCTGGATCGGGGGCTGAGCCTGCTGGGGGCCGGCGTCCTGCTGGCCAACCCGGCCTTCGTCCTGCTCTCATACTCGTACATGACCGATGTGCCGTTCCTGGCCTGGATGACGCTGGCGCTGTGGATGTACCTGCGCGGCGTGCGGCGCGGCGGCCTGAGCTGGTACGTGCTGGGGGCAATGTTTGCGGCGCTGGCAGTGCTGGTACGGCAGAACGGCATCGTCCTGCCGGCCGCGCTGGGGGCCTATCTGCTGTGGGAGTGGGCCCGCCGCCGGCATCCCTTCCCCTGGCGCGAGGGGCTGGCCGGCATCCTTCTGCCGGCGCTGGCCCTGCTGGTGCTGATGCTCCTGCCGCGCCTGGGCGTGATGCCGGCGCGCGCCGACATCCTGATGTGGGTGGACCGGGAGCTGACTGTCGGGGAATTGGCCGGCAAGCTGTTCCGGCTACTGCTGTATATGGGACTGTTCCTGCTCCCTGTTACCGCGGCCGCCGGCGTCGGGATGCTGTTTCGCGGTAAGAGATGGAAGGAGGCCTGGAAGCCGGCCCTGCTGACCATCCTGGCCGGCACCGGCGCTGTCTGGCAGTTCTTCCATCCCTTCCGCCTGCCCTATATCGGCATCTGGCGCATGATGCCCTATTATCCGGCGGTCTGGACGCCCTTCGGCACCGGCAGTCCAGGGGAATGGCTGGCCGGCCAACGGGACATGCTCTTCCCCTACCGCTTCTGGGCCGCCATCACCGCACTGAGCTGTGTCGGTGTTGGACTACTGCTGTGGCCGGCCTTGCGCCGGCGGACTTCCGAAGAGGGCTGGCCGGCGGGCCTGCTGTGGCTGGCGGTGATTGCTAACCTGGCGCCGGTGGTGCTTTTCCGCGGCGAGATATACGAGCGCTATCTGCTGGTGGTGCTGGTGCCGACAGCGGCGCTCTTCCTGCGGGCCGTACAGCGGGAGGGAGCGCGGCCGGCCTGGCCGCTGGCCGGCGGACTGCTGGCCCTATATCTCGCCTTCTCCCTGGCGCTGACGGCGGAGTTCATCGGGTGGAACGGGGCCGCCTGGCGGGCCGCCGAACGCCTGGCCGGCCAGGGCATCCCGCTGGAACAGATCGACGGCGGTTTCGCCTGGAATGGGTGGCACTTCGCCGACCGGTTGGGACAGGGAGAGCAGGCGCATCCAGAGGGAGCGCCGGCCTACATGGAGCTGTTCCCTTTTATCACGCGGCAGTATGTGGTTTCTTTCTCGCCCCTGCCGGGGTATCAGGTGGTGGGGGAGGAGCGTTACTGGTCGCCGCTGCGCGGTTCCATTGGGCGGCTGTATATCTTGCATCGAGCACAATAGGGGTGGACAATGACGAAGGTACGTGTCAGCAATGTGCGGGTGGAGGAGAGCGTGCCGGCGGCGGTGCGGGAGGCCATGGAATTGGCCGATTGGCGCCGCTATATCTCCGCCGGCGCGGATGTGGTCATCAAACCCAACCTGGGCTGGGATATGTTCATGCCCGGGTCGGTGACCTCTCCCTGGGTCATCGAGGGTATCATCCAGACCATCCGCGATCACGTGCACAGCATTGCCGTGGTCGAATCGGACCAGGTGCTGGTGGATATTGAGAAGGCCTACCGCATCTCATTTGTGGAGCAGGTCTGCAAGAAGTACAATGTGCCTTTCGTGAACATGTCGAAGGGGCGCTACCGGCGGGTAACGCTGGAGGACGGCCTGGTCCTGCGGCATGTGGATGTGCCGGAGATCTTATTGGGGCGAGAGCTGATCACGGTGCCGGTGATGAAAACCCATGATAAGACGGTATTGACCGGACCCATCAAGAATCAATGGGGCTGTCTGGACAAGGGCCGGCATAATTATCATCTCATCCTGAACGAGGCGCTGGTGGATATCAACCGCGTCTTCCGCCCCCATTTTGCCGTGCTGGATGCAACGGTGGGCATGGATGGGGACGCGCCGAAGTCGGGCCGGCCGCGGGTCATCGGGCGCGTGCTGGCCTCCGGCGACTTTGTGGCGCTGGAAGCGGTGCAGGCCGAGCTGATGGGCTTTGACTCGCGCCGCATCCCGCATATCCAGATGTGCGCCGAGCACGGCCTGGGGGTGGCGGACCTGGAGCAGATCGAGATGGCCGGCGAGGATTACCGCGGCCTGAACTATCACTTTGTGCCGGCCCGGCACAACCTGGTATCACTGGTGGAGCTGACACTGCGCCGCTCCTTCCTGCGGCCGCTGATGTTCGACACGCCGTTGTTCAACGTCTACTGCGCCGGCGCCAAGGTCTGGTACTGGTTCTGGTACTACCTGGGCAGGGGGCGCCGCCTGCGCGATGAGATCCTCGCCCATCCGCTCTACGGGCGGCAGTGGCGGGATGAGACCTGGCAGGAGCCGGCCGCGGAGACCACCGCCGTCGGGGTGATGGAGTGACGATGGGGACCAATTCGGGATATCGGGTGGCGATCATCGGTGGGGGCATCGCCGGCCTGACGGCGGCCTATGAACTGGCGCGCCAGGGCATCGCGGTGACCCTCTATGAGAAAGAACATGTGCTGGGCGGCCTGGCCAGCAGTTTCCCCCTGGACGACGGCTACCTGGAGCGATATTATCATTTCATTTGCCTGAACGACCAAGAGTATTTCCAGATGTTGGCCGAGCTGGGGCTGGAAGACC
>JACIWP010000236.1 GCA_014360855.1 Anaerolineae bacterium | reverse complement strand
GCTGGAGCACAGCCAACGGGTTCAGGCCCTCCAGCCGCGCCCAGTACTGCTGGACCCGCTCGCGCGAAATGGTGAGCTGATGTCGCAAAACCTGCTGGAGGCGGTGGATAAGCTCGTCCACATGCTGGCGTTCTTGGGCGATGCGGTATTCGGGCGAGAGACGCTGGAGCATCCGGCGGTGGGCTTCCACCCGCCGGCGGGATTCGTCCAGCCGGCCCAACATCATCTGCGCCAGCGCGGTCTTCAGCGCCGACAGCCTCTGCCGCAGTTCCTGCTGATCGGGCACAGCCGCCGCGGCGGCCGCCGTCGGCGTAGGCGCGCGGTGGTCCGCCGCAAAATCGGCGATGGTGAAGTCCACCTCATGCCCCACGCCGGTAATGACCGGCACCGCGGAGGACGCGATGGCGCGCGCCACCCGTTCGTCGTTAAAGGCCCACAGCTCCTCCAATGAACCGCCGCCGCGCGCCACGATGATCACATCAATTTCGGCCTGCTCGCGGACGCGGTTCAGCGACTCGATGGCGCGCACGATCTGTGGGGGCGCCTCTTCTCCCTGGACCAGCGTGGGGGCGAGCACGACGCGCACTAGCGGGAAGCGCTGGCGGAGGATGCGCAGGATGTCCTGATAGGCGGCGGCAGAAGGGGAGGTGACGATGCCGACGGCGCGCGGGAACGCCGGCAGAGGGCGTTTGCGAGCCGCGTCGAACAGCCCTTCCGCCTGCAGGCGGGCTTTCAACGCCTCGAATTCCATGTACAAGCGGCCGGCCCCCAGCGGCTGCCATTCCTCGACGTAAAGCTGGTACTGGCCGTGGGGAGGATACAGGGAGACATATCCCCGCGCCAGGATGGATTCCCCATCGGCCGGCAGTCTGCCGTACCAATCCGCCCGCGAGCGCCACATCACACAGCGGATGGCGCTCTCGGCATCCTTCAGGGTGAAGTAGACATGGCCGGCGGCAGAGCGAGAGTAATTGGACACCTCCCCGTACACCAGCACATCCTGCAGTAACGGGTCATTGTCCATCAGGGCTTTGATGTGCTGGGTCAACTGGCTGACGCTCATCCCAAAACGAGGTGGTTCCATACGCCTCCTTGCATGTCGAGGTCAGCGAAACGGGGACTCCGTTTGCACAGAGCCCCCGTCGCGTCCCGGTGAGAGTGAGGGGAAGGGACTGCCTGCCGTTCAGGGCGCCGGCGCGGTTTGTTTCAGCAGTTCCAGCAGGCCGGCCAGGAAGGCATCGAAGCGCTTGGCTTTTTCGCTGACCGCATCCAGCTCCTCCTGCATGGCAGAGACCTGCCGGCGGACGCTTTCCACCTGCCCTGCCAGCTCGTCCACCTGCTTCTGCGCGCTCTCCAGCCCCTGTTCCAGCTTGGCGGCCTGGCCCTGGAGGACAGCCACGTCCGACTGAATCTGCGGGATGACGCGGACGGTGTCGCGCAGTTCCTTCACGGACTGGTTGGTGAGGTCCAGCTCCTGGCGGAAGGTCTCGTTCTGGCCCTGGAGCCGCACCACCTCGGCATTGAGATGGCTCCCGAAGTCATACGAGGTGAAGAGCAGGGTGCGGTTCACCGCCCACACTGCCAGCAGGGAAAGCACAGCCCCCAGCAGTCCTCCGAGCACGACCAGCAGAAGCCCTTTCCAGAAGGTCAGCCGGCCGCTTTCCACCACCTGCAGAGGCGGGGGCAAGGGATACTCTTCTCCTGTGGTCATCTCCGACTTCTCCTTTGCATCAACGTGAGTATTGGCCTGGGCGGCGTTCTCGGTCAAGGGAAGGGAACGCTCGCCCAATAGCTCCGGTTCCTCCTCGACGACGACCTCGGGGCCGGCCACAGGACGAACGTCGGGCTCGGTCTCGTCCTTCATGGGCCGGCGAGGCGGTTGGGGCTCCACCACTCCCTCCGGCACGGGGACCGAACGCTCCCGCATCAGCTCCGGCTCCTCCTCGACGACGATCTCGGGTCCCGCCACCGGGCGCACGTCCGGCTCGGTCTCGTCCTTCATGGGCCGGCGAGGGACCTCCACCTCACAGGTCACCAGAGGGCGCAGACGCTCCACCAACACCGGCCCGATGCCGCGAATGGGAAGCAGGTCTTCAACGCTCTGAAATGGTCCCTGACGCTCCCGCAGTTCCACGATCGCCCTGGCCAGGACCGGGCCGATACCGGGCAGGCGTTCCAACTCCTCCGCTGAGGCACGGTTGATGTTGATTCTGTTCACCGCCATCGGTCACCTCCAATTCGCGCTGGCCTGTTTCCAGGAAGACGATCTGATATCAAGGGACCGCATCCATTTTTATCATACACCATAATAGAGGCGCGGTCAAGGGGTTTGTAGGATTGCCATGTATACCGGTGAGCTGTTGGCCGCCGGCGTGATGCGAGCGGCCGGCCCGATTTCTCCCTTTCTCCCAATCAGGGTATAATGGCGGCAGGATGGATGGGAACAATCGAGCCCCCGCGGCTCGTCTAATGGTCAAACACTCGCTGAAGGGACGTCCCATGCGCGTACTGCTGGTCAACCCGAAGTCCAAGTTACCCATTGATACCCGCACTTCCCCCTCCCTGGGGCTGGCATACCTCGCCGCCGTCTCGGAGCGCCGCGGGGACGAGGTGCGGGTCCACGACGGCGACGTAGAGGATCGCCCGGTCGAAGAAGTAGCGCGAGAATTCCGGCCGCATCTTATCGGCATCACTGCTAATACCACGCAGGTCATGTCCGCCTGGCGCGAGGCCGCCCGCCTGAAAGCAGTACTGGGGGATGTGCCCATTGTGATTGGGGGGCCGCATCCTACCGTACTGCCCCACGAGTCCGCCGCTCGCCCGGAGATCGACATCGTCGTGCGGGGGGAGGGAGAGGCCACCTGGGAGGAGATCTCCGAACGGATTGAGAAGGGGGCAGACCTCGCCGGCGTGCGCGGCATCACGTACCGCCGGCCCGACGGCACCATCGTGGATGAACCCGATCGGCCGGCGCTGGACCTGAGCACCCTGCCGCGGCCGGCGTACCACTATTTCAAGATGGACCGCTACACCAACCTCCAGCCCACCGTGGACCATGTGGAGGGCTACAGCTTCCCTATCATGACCTCGCGCGGCTGTCCTTACCGCTGTAGCTACTGCTCCCAGATTATGGAACGGCGCTGGCGCATGCGCACGCCGGAGGACGTGGTGGACGAATGGGAGTGGCTGGTGCGGGAGATGGGCGCCGCCGAGATCGGCGTGCTGGATGATTCCTTCAACATTGACCGCAAGCGCGTCCTGCGCATCTGCGACCTCATCATCGAGCGCAACCTCCAGCACGTGCCTTGGATCATGATCAACGGCATCCGCGCCAACCTGGCCGACGAGGAACTGCTGGGCAAAATGCGGCAGGCCGGCTGTATCCGCACCGCCTTCGGCGTGGAAAGCGGCAACCAGCACATCCTGGACACCATCATCCACAAACAGCTCACGCTGGACCAGGTGCGCAGGGCCTTCGCCGCCGCCAAAAAGGTCGGCATGGAAACCATCGGCTTCTTTATCATCGGCATGCCGGGCGAGACCGAGGAGACGATGGATGATACCATCCGCTTCGCCTGCGAGCTGGACCCGCTGGTGGCCAATTTTTCCATCGCCACCCCCTTCCCCGGCACCGAGCTGTATGAGATCGTCAAGGCCCGCGGGCGCATCCTGGCGGAGACCTGGGATGATTTCGTCTTTTTCGAGGGGAAGGCGCGTTTCGAACTGCCGGATTTGCCGGCGGAGCTGGTGGAGCGCAAATGGCGCGAGGCCTACCGCCGCTTCTACTTACGGCCCCACCGCATCGCCCGCACCCTGATGCGCAAGCAGACCTGGCTCCAACTGCCGCGCACCCTGCGCATGGCCTGGCGCACCGTGGTGACCGGCACAGATTAACCCTGCTTTTCGAGAGGTAACCGACCCATGAGAAAGGTGCTATGGCTGATTCTCATCGCTTTGCTCGTCCTGGCGGGATGCGGTCAGGGCGCTGGCGGGCTGAAAGAAGGTTCGCCGGCCCCGGCCTTCACCCTCCCCACCGCCACCGGGGAAACCGTGTCGTTATCCGACTATGTCGGAAAACAGCCGGTGCTTCTCTTCTTCCACATGGCCGCCGGCTGACCGCCCTGCGTGAAGCAGATCGTCGATCTGCACAATGACCCACAGTTCCAGACGCTGAACGTCGCACTCGTCAGCATCGCATTTGACTCGCGCGAGGAGCAGGTACAGCTCATTCAGGAATACGGTATTACAGGTGTGCCCATGGCTATTGATGCGGACCACTCCGTCTCCAAGGCCTATGACGTGCTGAAGTGGGCCGTGGGCACCGGTGAACCCAGTCATACCTTTGTCCTGGTGGACTCCTCCGGGAAGATCGCCTGGATCAAGGATTATGGCGCTCCGGACAAGCCGGACCGGACCATGTATGTCCCGCCGGCGGAGCTGGTGCGGGAAATCAAGCTCCATCTACGCTGAGCTATCCCTGATGTGCAGGGAGGAGACATGTTGAATCTAGGACAAGAGTTTTGCGAGCCGGCGCCCACCAAAATCCGATGTAGTGTGGGCGTCACCGCCTACAACGAAGAAGCCAATATCGGCGCGCTCCTGGAAGCACTGATCAATCAGCGG
>JACIWP010000235.1 GCA_014360855.1 Anaerolineae bacterium | reverse complement strand
AATTCCTCGTCCGGTATGCGGTCCAGCTCTGCGCCGGTGAGCACCTTGCCCTGGGGGCGGAGCAGGTTGAGGTCTTTGGCGATAGCTACGGCGGTGTTGGGGTAATCACCGGTGATCATCACCGGGCGGATGCCGGCCTGCCGGGCGACGCGGATCGCATCCCGCACCTCGGCGCGCGCCGGGTCAATCATGCCCACCAGGCCGACGAAAACCAGGTCTTTCTCCACCAGCTCGGGCGTCGGTTCCGCCGGCAGTTCATCCAGCTCCCGGTAGGCCAGCGCCAGCACGCGCAGGGCGTTGCTGGCCAGCGAGGCGTTGACTTCCAGGATGCGTTCCCGGTCGAAATCGGTCAGCTCCCGCACCGTGCCGTCCACGTAGATGTGGGTGGCGTGCTGGAGGACGATATCGGGCGCGCCCTTGACGAAGGCGATATACTTGCCGCGCTCGTTGGGATGGATGGTGGTCATGCGCTTGCGGCCAGAGTCGAAGGGGATCTCTGCCAGGCGCGGCTGGAGGCGCTCCATCTCGTCCTTCCAGTAGCCGGCCTTGGCCGCCAGCACCACCAGGGCGCCTTCGGTGGGGTCGCCGGCGATGCGCCAACTCGGCCGGCCGCCGTTGTCGCTGGCCTCCACCGCCTCCAGTCGGGCGTCGTTGCACAACAGCATGCCCCGCAGTAGCAGGTCCACCGCCGGATACCCCCGCGGGTCCACCACTGTGCTGCGGTCCATGAATTCGCCTTCGGGCCGGTAGCCCTCACCGGTGACGTTCAACAGGGTGTTGTCCGCCCAGACCTGCACGACGGTCATCTCGTTCTGGGTCAGGGTGCCGGTTTTATCGGAGCAGATGACGGTGGCACTGCCCAGGGTTTCCACCGCCGGCAGGCGGCGGATCAGGGCGTGCCGCTGGATCATGCGCTGCATGCCCAGCGCCAAACAGATGGTCACCACCGCCGGCAGGCCCTCCGGCACCGCCGCAATAGCCAGGCTCACCGCTGTCATGAACATCTCCAGCACGGAGATGCCGCGCAGGACACCTACCAGGAAGATGACGCCGCAGATGACCAGGGCGGCGATGCCCAGCCAGCGCCCCAACTGGTCCAGCTTCTGCTGGAGGGGTGTGGCTTCCTCCTCGACCTCTTGGATCATGGCGGCGATGCGCCCGATCTGGGTCTGCATGCCCGTGGCTACCACGATCCCGCGCCCACGGCCGTAGGTGACCAGGGTGCTCATAAACGCCATGTTCTGGCGGTCGCCCAGGGGGGCATCCGCCGGCAGTACCGTATGGGCATCTTTCTTCGCCGGCACCGATTCGCCGGTCAGCGAGGCTTCCTCGATGCGCAGGTTGGCGCTCTCCACCAGGCGCACGTCCGCCGGCACATAGTTGCCGGTCTCCAGCACTACCAGGTCCCCAGGCACTACCTCGCGCGCTGGGATGGAGATCAGATGCCCGTCGCGGATGACGTGCGCCTCCGGCGCGGCCATCTTTTTCAGCGCCGCCAGCGCCTCTTCCGCTTTCGATTCCTGGATCACGCCCAGCACGGCGTTCAGGATGACGATAGCGATGATGGCGCCGGCGTCAATGAACTCGCCCAGCAGGATCGAGATGACGCTGGCGACCAGCAGGATGATGATGAGGAAATTGTTGAACTGGCTCAATAGGAGCGCCCACATGCTGGGACGGGGCTTTTCGGCCAGCTCATTGGGGCCGAACTGCTCGAGCCGGCGCGCTGCCTCCTCCTGACTGAGACCGCGCTGGAGGTCCGTCCCCAGCCGGCGCGCGACCTCCTCTGGCGACATGGTATGCCAGGCATGTCCCAGCATCTCCTGTGGATCAATCCGCTTTTCGGACATAGTTCTCCCTGTTCCACACTGCAGTGATGTGTACGAGCAAGACGCAGGGTGATAGCATTCGGATATCTGCCGGCTATTATACACCCGCCGCCATTTTGACACACTTTTGGCCAAACGAAACGAGACCATCGCTCTCTATGAGCAATGGTCTCGCCGCTTTACCGGACAGCCGGGAGATACCTCCGTCCTGACGACTGCCCGCCCTGCTCGCGCAGGATGGCTACTCCCCATGCGAGGAGTATTATAGGCGCGGCTGTGGGTTTGTCAATTTGAAACTTTGCCGAAATCGCATATAATGAGGGGGCAAGGATACCGCCGGCGGTGCGCCGGCCATCTTGTTATGCGCTTCTGGCAGTGCCGGGAAGCCGACCTAAGAAGACGAGGAGCGGGGTACCCCTTATGTTCGGACGCGATATCGGGATAGACCTGGGCACGGTCAACGTGCTGGTATGGGTCAAGGGCAAAGGCATCGTCCTCCAGGAACCCTCCATCGTGGCGATCTCCATCGATGACAATAAGATCGTCGCAGTGGGCGAAGAGGCGCGCGCCATGCTGGGCCGCGCGCCGGAAAGCATCGAAGTAACCCGGCCGGTGAAGGACGGCGTTATCGCCGATTACCAGGTGACCGAGGCGATGCTGCGTTATTTCATCCAACGTATTTGCGGCCGCCTGCGCATCTTCCGTCCCCGCATCATGATCAGCGTGCCGGTGGGGGTCACCAGCGTGGAGAGCCGGGCAGTGCATGATGCCGCCATCCAGGCCGGCGGCCGCGAGGCCTATCTCATCCCGGAACCGCTGGCGGCCGCACTGGGCGCCAATATGCCCATCGGCACGCCCACCGGCAACATGGTGGTGGACATCGGCGGCGGAACCAGCGAAGCGGCGGTCATCTCTATGAACGACATTGTGGTGGCGTCGTCGGTGCGGGTGGGCGGCATCAAGATTGACGAAGCCATCATCAACTATATCCGCAAGAAGTATAACCTGTTGATCGGCGAGCAGACCGCCGAGGAGATTAAGATCGCGATTGGCAGTGCCCTGCCGCTGGAGGAAGATCTGAAGATGGAGGTGCGCGGCCGTGACCAGGTCGCCGGCCTCCCCAAGACCATTACCATCACCTCCGGCGAGGTGACCGAGGCCATCGCCGAGCCGCTGGGCCAGATCGTGGGGGTGGTGCGCAATGTGCTGGAGAAGACGCCGCCGGAGCTGGCGGCTGACATCATTGACCGGGGGATGATGCTGACCGGCGGCGGGGCCTTACTGCGCAATATTGACCGCCTGCTGACGAAGGTGACTGGCGTGCCCTGCTATGTGGCGGAGAACGCCATTGCCTGCACGGCCATCGGCGCCGGCAAGGCGCTGAGCAGTTACAGCATTATGCGGCGGTATCAGGCCGCGCCGGCGTGATAACCGGGCCAGGAAACACAGCGGGCGCCTGGGGGAATCTCAGGCGCCCGTTTGGTTATTCCAAATAGTAGGTCATGTGCTGTAAGCGCGTGACCGGGTCAATGTACTGGACATGCACGCCGGGCGGTACCTTCAGGGTGATGGGAGCATAGTTCAGGATGGCGCGCACGCCGGCGGCCACCAGCTCGTCCGTTACTTTCTGGGCGGCGGAAGCCGGCACGGCGATGATGGCGATCTGAATGCCGTGCTGGCGGATAAGCTCTTTCATGCGGCTGGCCGGCTGGATGACGAGGCCGGCGATCTCCTGGCCGATCTTCTGCGGGTTGTTGTCGAAGACCAGGCTGATGCGGAAGCCTTGGCCCAGAAAGCCGCCGTAGTGGACAAGGGCGTGACCCAGGTCGCCGGCGCCCACCAACGCCACATCCCATATCTTGGTCAGGTTCAGGATTTCCTTGATCTTTTTCCGCAGGAACTCCACGTTGTAACCCGTGCCCTGTTTGCCGAATTCCCCGAAGAAGGACAGGTCCTTGCGGATCTGGGCGGAGCTGATGCCCAGGCGCTGGGCCAGCTCAGCGGAGGAGATCGTTTCCACCCCTTCCTCCGCCAGGAAGTTCAGGGCGCGCAGATACAGCGGCAGCCGGCTGACGACGATATCGGGTACTTCCACCTTGTTTTTCGGCGGCATCATCTGATACGTCCTCCTGATATGGACCCGACCTGGACCCGGTCATGGAATGTGTAATTGATTACATGCTATTGCCATAATAACCGCAATTTGTGAAATTGTCAAGAAATTTGTGAAAAATTGTGACAGACTGCTGTCATCTGCCGCACTGGTCTGAAGGTACTATTGACCCGGCCTGGGCGCTCTGATAGCCTGGTAATGAGGTGGCGAATGATATCTGTGTAACACGACGATGTCATTCGCGTGCGGCGGCGTGGACGGGGATGGGAAAGCGAGTCTATCATTCTGGGGTGAGGTGAGAAGATGAGGTATTCGCATCGTTGGTGGCGCATATGGTGCGCCGGCCTGGTGCTGGCGCTGGTCGCGGTACTGGGGGCGGCGGCAGTCCCTGCCGCGGCGCAGGGGCCGGCGGGAGAGCCCGACGGGGTCAAGCTGGCGGTGGACCAGCCGGCCGCGAGCGTGTCGCCGGCGGCCGCCGGCAAGGCCAGCGTGCGCCGGCCGGGCATCTATATCCTCACCGATTTCCACCACATGGACCCCAAGCAGTACCCCGGCATCATCGTCGGCGGGCATCTGCACTTCACCTGGGATCAGCTCGAGCCGGGCGAGGGCTATTTCAACTGGTCGCTGGTGGACAACTGGGTGCAAACCGTCTACAGCGAGGGCAAAGCCGTCGCCCTGGGCGTGCACCTGATGGAATGGGGCGGGGAGACGGTGCCGGATT
>JACIWP010000234.1 GCA_014360855.1 Anaerolineae bacterium | reverse complement strand
TGAGGGCCGCAAACGCCTGCTCTACCCCCACCTCCCGGCAGCGGCGCAGGAGGTCGCGGTGCTCCTCAAAGACGCGGCGGGCGTCCTCGTCGCCCTGGGCCTGGGCGACGGTGATCAGTCCCCCCAACAGGGCGTCGGCCTCGTCGTTGAGCAGTTCGGGGTGCGCCTCCAGGATGCGGCGGGATTCGCCCCAGGTGCGGGCCTGGATGAACGCCTGGAGGGTCTGGAGCAGCGGCGCGGCTTCTGCGGCCCGCCGTGCCGCCTCCTCCAGTTGGCGATAGGCCTCGGGGTCTTCCGTCCTCAGCCGCTCGATCTCCCGCTGTGCCTGTTCGGCCATCTGCCGCAGGGCGGCTTCGGGATCATCGCTCAGGGCGGCGGGGAGGAAGGGGCGCGGCACCACGGCCATCCTCTCCAGCCATTCGTCGCGCCAGGCCGGCCCCATTCGCTCGCGCAGCAGGCTCACCAGGCCGGCGGCCTGTTTGCGGTCCTCTTCTGTGGTTGTCCCCTGCGCGGGGGAGAAGAGGACCTCACCTCTCCCCCTGCTCCCTCCCCTCTCTTGACTTTCGGTCAGGAGAGGGGAGAGGGTGGCGGCGTCAGCCGCCGGGGGTGGGGTGAGGACCAGTAACGGCGCGTCCACCTGTCCCTCGTGGCCGCAGTGGGGGCAGGTCATGGTATGGAGGGTGCCGGCGCGGATGCGTTCCAGGAGGTCGGGGCGCTCGTCCGCGTCCACAATGAGCCAGATCTCGGCAGAGAAATCTCGCCCGCACCGCGGGCAGGTCAGGGATACGGTCTGGGAGAATGAATGGGGCATCGTTCACCTCCTTTGAAAGCGGCCCCCATGTAAGCCGTGTTGGCTTGCGCCAATGCCGCAGGGCGTGGGGCGTTACGGCCCCGGCTGGGCAGGGAGGCGGGCGGGGTTGGGTGGCGGCCAGGAGCGCCCGCGATCGCCGCCCCGGTGGTGCATGCGGGCCAGGAACCCGCCGGCCCGGTTCCGGACTTCGCAGTGTGGTAAACCATACCAATGTACCCGATCGCGATTATAATTTCGTCAAATTCTGGTGTCAATCCGCAGGAAAAACCGCACAATCATGGGGAATATTGTAGTCTCATGTCATCGGGGCGGAACGAAGATGCCGGCGCTGGGGGGGAATGGGGCTGGCGGTGGGGAATTCTGTCAAAATCATCATATCTTTTATTTTTATCATTTTTATCATCACAATTGGAGAAAACGCCAGACAATCTTGACAAAATTTGTCCATTCCATTATAATATGCACAAATCGGCCGGCTGGGCCGGCCCTTTTCCATATGAATAGATGGCAAATCGCGGTTAGGCGTACCTAGGAAGGCGGGATACAATGACAGGAAACCAGGAGCTGTTCTTTCCACCCCAGTTGTTGAGTGAGCTGGCAGACCTGCGGGACCCGAAGTGGCAGAAGTTTGTGGAGCGCATCGCGGCGCTCCCCGAGACCCATCCGGACAAGCTGGCGCTGTCCCTGGTGGTGATTCAGTTGGGTGGATGCATGAGCTGTGGGCCAGGCAGTTTCCGCCACATGAAGGGATGCACGGCCTGCGCTCGTCAGGCCGTAGGCTCGTTCAAGGGCGGAACGGCCAGGCTGATCGAGATGTTTGAAGAGGCTCGCAACGAGGTCCAGCAGTATCTGGGTGAGAAAAAGGCGCAGATTGCCGCCTAGGTCTACTCGCTGGGAATGTGCAGCGCCCCTCGCCGGCGACGGTGAGGGGCGCTTTTTTGTTGCCAAACAAATTGCTCCCTGGTAGGTCAGGGAGCCGGCTCGTGGCGGAGAGGGTGGGATTCGAACCCACGGTGGGTTGCCCCACACGCGATTTCCAATCGCGCCGATTCGTCCACTCTCGCACCTCTCCGGATATGGCGGAGGGGGTGGGATTCGAACCCACGGTGGGAGTTACCCACACGCGTTTTCGAGACGCGCGCATTAGGCCAGACTATGCTACCCCTCCAGAGGCACCGGCATTATAGCATGCCGGCGGCGGGATGTCAAAGTCCGGGGAGCATACTGTCAGAGAAAATGGCCGTGCGGTTGCGCGGGCTAATGCATCTCCTGCCCGCCGGTGACGTTGATGGCCTGGCCGGTCATGTAGCTGGCGTAGTCGGAGGCCAGGAAGACCACCACGTTGGTGACATCATCGTAGGTGCAGGCGCGCTTCATCGGCACCTGCTCGATATAGCGCCGGCGCACCTCCTCCTCGCTCACGCCCCAGCGCTTGGCGTACTGCGTGTAGAGCGACTGCACCCAGAGCGGGGAATCGAGCAGGTTGCCCGGGCAGACGGCGTTGACCCGCACGCCGTATTCGGCCAGCTCCAGGGCAATGCTCTGGGTCAGGCCGATGCCGCCGAACTTACTGGCCGCATAGGCGGAGTTCTTGTAACTGCCGCGCTTGCCGGACTTGGAGTTGATCTGAATGATGACGCCGCTCCGTTGGGCCTTCATGACGCGAGCGGCATGTTTGGCGCACAGGAAGTACCCGATGAGGTTGACATCAATGACCTTACGCCACTGCTCCAGGGGGAATTCCTCGATGGCGCCGGAGATGAGGATGCCGGCATTGGCCACCATGATGTCCAGCCGGCCGAACTCCTCCAGCGTGCGGTTGACCATCGCCTCGACCTCATCTTCTTTTGTGACGTCGACGCGCACGGCGATGGTGCGCCGGCCCGTCGCCTCCCGAATGGCCGCGGCGGTCTTCTCCGCACCCTCCAGGTTGATATCCGCAACCACCACATGCGCGCCCTCCTGGGCCAGCCGATGGCAAATGGCCTCGCCCAGGCCCTGCGCGCCGCCGGTGACAATGGCGATCCGATCCAACAGCGGTTTCTCTATCACCTCTCACTCCTCCGGTAGTAATATCCGCAGAAATTCATCCTCCGCTTCCACCGTCCACTCTCGTCCGTTCTTCAGCCGGGCGTATACCGTTGGCAGTACATGTTTCAGGTCCGGCAGTCCGGTCAGCGGGAACTCCTTGATGTTGGGGAAGATGACGATTTTGCCCGGGAAGCGGGACTCCACCACCGCCTTCAACCCTTCCTTGGCCGCGCTGAGCGAGCCGACGGCCGCTACCGAGGCGTTGGGCGAGAGGACGCCGGCCTCTGTCTCATGGAGCATCAGGCGCAGGTCGTCAATGCTGGAGGCGGAATGGCCGATGATGCGCGAGCCGTGCAGGTAGATCGGGCTGAGGTCGAGCTGGGCCATTGTGCCGCGCGGCACGCCGGCGAAGATATTCATCGTCCCGCCTTTCGCCAGGTACTCCGCCGCCCCCTCGATGATCGAGGCCACCGGCGCCAGGACGATGATATCGTCGAAGCCTGTGCCGGCGAAGGGCGCCATGCCGGCGGAGAAATCCTGCGGGTCCTCGGGATTGATGAGGACAAAGTGGATCCCCAGCGCTTCCATTTCTGCGTGGAAGGTCTCCCACAAATCGGCCCGCCGGCGGGCGTTGCGCTCCGTGCAGACGATGACCGAAGGGGTTGGCCTCTGTTGCAGGGCATGTTGGACGTGCATGCGTCCCATGGGGCCGCCGGCGCCGACGAACCAGGCGCGGCCCCCCGGCTTCAGCGCAGAGCGCACGGCCGGCAGATAGGCTTGTGCGATATCCGGCCCCGCACCGCCCACGTACAGCCAGCGGTTGTAATGAATGCGGCCCACGTCCACCGCCACCTTGCGCGGCAGGGGATGATGGGCGATGATGACGAACACGCCGAAGTCGCTCAAATGCGGGCTGGCCCGTTCGATGAGTTCCGGCTCCGCACCCAGCAGGATGATGTCATCCACGGGAGAGAGGGGAGGGTTGGCAGGGTCCGCCGCTTCCAGCACGGGGATGTCCAGCTCTGCAGCGCGCCGGCGCAGCCAGCCGGCGAATTCCTCCGGCACGTTCGTCAGCATGAGCTGGCGGGGATGGCCGGCGGCGTCGAAGCCGGCGCTGAAGGTATAGGGCAGGGAAGGTGCGCTGGGTGAGCCGATGACCCACATAACGCCGGCCGGCCGGGGCGCGGTGCGGTACGTGAGATGGTACGCCGCCACCACACATGCCCACGGTTCTGTCAGGGCGCTCTCGGCGTAACCGGTGTCCGGCTGGACAGGGATAAGATAATTGCCGTGGTCGCCGTTCAGGATGCGCTGGTCAATGACGTTGTACTGGGACAGGCCGCCCTGAATCTCGTACCCGTAAGCGTACCCCACGCCCTTGACATAAATATCTGCCTGGATGACAAAGCGATCGCCGATGCGGTACTGCTGACGGAGGTTTTCCCCGACGCCCACCACGGTCATGCAGACCTCATGGCCGAGCACCACCGGGTTCTCGCGCATGTTGCGGTAAATGCGGGGATGTTCCTCGCCGAGTGTAATGACCTTGATATCGGAGAAGCAGAGGCCGCAGGCATCGTGCCGCACGAGCAGTTCATCCGGCCCGAAGGCCGGCATCGGCACCTCGATGGGCTGGTCGTTCAGGCCCAGGTTCTCAAAGCCGGCCCCATACAAGGGCCATAAACGATTGGTTTTCGGCAGGGGCATCAGCCCCTTTTTATAGCGTTCCAACTTATCCATGCGTGTCTCCATGATACCAGGGTGATATGGTCAGCTTCCCAGGGCACGCAGAATATCCTGCGGGGAAGGCGAGGGACCCAGCGAGCGGAGAAGCGCCGTTCCCCGCGCGCCGGCCGGCCCGCCGCCGCCCACC